>CALDMJ010000177.1 GCA_937914725.1 uncultured Clostridia bacterium
CCCGCCGCCATATTTGAAACATTTGATATCGCCAAAACCTTCATACCCGCGTGCAGCCCCGCGATTGCCTCAATCGCCGTACTCATCCCACAGGTGTCGCCGCCCATTGTTTTGAGTGCGCGAACCTCAGCGGGTGACTCATACGACGGACCCGACGTTTGAACAAACACACCTTCGTAAAGCGTGATGCCTTGCTCTCCTGCAACGCTTTTTGCAAGTGCACGCAAATCTTTGTCATACAAGTTGTTGAGTGATAAAAAGCGCTTGCCGATGTAGTTGTAGTGCGTACCAATCTGCGGATTGTAACCCGTAAAATTGATGTGGTCTTTGATTGCAACCAGCGAATTGATAGGGATACTCTCATTCATAGAGCCAACGGCATTCGTCAAAATTAGAGTCTTAATTCCAAGCGCCGCCATTACATATTCAGGGAAAACCACTTCATACATAGGATATCCCTCATAGTAATGCACACGCCCTTGCATCACGCAAACATTTTTGTCGCCAACCTGCCCAAACACAAACTGCCCCTTGTGCCCTTGCACTGTCGAACGTGGAAAGTTTGGCACATCGCCATACGGTATGATTATTTTATTTTCAACATTTTCAGCAAAATCTCCAAGTCCCGACCCAAGCACTATCGCGATTTCAGGGACAAAATTGATTTTCGATTTTATATAATCGACTGCTTGATTAACTTTTTCTTGCATCATATTTACCTCTCAATGTCCTTGCCTGTCAGCATTTTATAGACGCTGTCGCCAACAAAACTAAAGCCGTCCACAATGCCTAAATTCTTGTTTTTTTCCACGCCGCTGCCGTACATCAAAAGTGGCGTATACTCGCGCGAATGGTCAGTCGACGGCGTAGTTGGGTCGTTGCCGTGGTCTCCTGTGATGATGAGCATATCTTTTTCAGTCATTTTATCAAAGATTTTTGGCAGGAATGCGTCCACACGCTCAAGCGCACCAACATAGCCAAGTTCGTCATTTCTATGCCCGTAAAGCATATCTGTGTCAATCAAGTTGACAAACACTAGACCGTCGAAATCTTCATCCATAACTTCAAGCGTTTTGTTCAAACTTTCTTCATTACAAGTTGTTTTGTATGTTTCTTGAATGCCTTTGAAGTTGAAAATTTCAGCGATTTTACCAACGCCAACAGTCCTAAAGCCCGCCTCGACAATCTTGTCTAGCGTCGAAGTAATCGGCGGGTCAATCGCGAAATCCTTGCGTTCGCGCGTACGATAAAACTCTCCGTTTTCGTTTGTGTCAAACGGGCGCGCAATTATTCTTTGAACATCAAAGTCCTTGTTCATTCTTTCGCGAACTTTTTTACAAAGCGCGTAAAGTTCCTCAATCGAAAACACGCTCTTGTGCGTCGCGATTTGTAGGACGCTATCCGCCGAACTATACAAAATAGGATAGCCCGTTTTGATATGTTCTTCTCCAAGTTCCTGAATGATTTGCGTACCCGACGCGCCGTGATTGCAAAGTGTTTGCCCGATTTCCTCTTGCACCGCCTTGACAACATCAGCATCAATTTCGTGCGGAAAGGCCTGAAACTTGCGATGCGTCTCAATGCCCATCATTTCCCAATGCCCCGTTAACGTGTCCTTGTTGATTGAATGCTCGCGCAGTTTCCCATAACTGCCAATCACATCCGTGCATTTTTCTAAATCAAGCCCATCTATATTGTCAAGCCCCAAACGCCTGAAGTTCGGGAGCGAAAAATCGTAACGCCTTTTTAAATTTCCATACGTATTAGAACCACAATCTTCATATTTTGCTGCGTCGTCCATTTCGCCCACGCCAAAACCATCCAAAACGAGTATTATTCCTTTCATTATTTCACCTCAACATTACTTTTAAAATCTTATGCCATTTATATAACATAAACTTAGTTTTGCCATAATTTTACCAAACTACAACAAAAGTTTTTCAATTTAAAATTTTTGCAAGTTTTGCTGCTTTTATGAAGTCATTGTACCACATTTTCACCGCTTTTGTCAAAGAAATAATCGTTATAAGTCCAAACTATTTTCATTAAGCAAAAAGTCAAAAATATCCATAGTAACAATGCCATATTCATCACGCGAAAGCATAGTTCTATCTTTTGTGACAATGATTTTCTTGAATGAATCATCAATATTGACAAGCGGGCGCTTTTCTTGAGAAGTTTTTTCAAGGGTTGGCATACTGAATGCCGACTGAATATAATAGCGCTTGCTACCTTTGTTTGCCACAAAATCAACTTCCAACTGCTTGCGTCCGTATTTGCCGTTTTCTTGTTTTTCATTGATTTCAATGATACCAACGTCGACATTAAAACCGCGATAGCGAAGTTCGTTGTAAATTACATTTTCTAAAATGTGCGTCTCCTCTTGCTGTCTAAAGTTTAGGCGCGCGTTCCTCAGCCCAACATCTTCAAAATAATACTTTGCAGGTGTGTCAATGTACCTTTTGCCCTTAACATCGTAACGCAACGTTTTATTTATCAAAAAACTATCCTCAAATTTTTCGATGTAACTTTTTATCGTATTTGGCGAAAGGTCAACTCCGCTAACCGACTTAAAAGTCTTCGACAACTTGTTTGGGTTCGTCAGCGAACCGACTGACGACGACAAAATGTCCAAAATCTCCTCAAGTTGCTGTGTGTTTTTGATTTTATTACGGTCAATAATATCTTTTACGTAAGTTTCCTTAAAAAGTCCCGTCAAATATGCAGCCTTTTGTTCCTGCCCCTGCATTTTTAAGACAAGTGGCATCCCGCCAAAAGTATAATACTCAAGCCAACCAGAATATTTATCGCCATCATACACAGACATAAATTCCGCAAAGGAAAGCGGATGCACACGCACCTCATCACCGCGCCCGCGAAACTCCGTCAATATGTCGGAAGAAAGCATTTTTGAATTGCTGCCCGTGACGTAAATATCGACATTAGGAAACTTGTTCAAACCATTCAAAACATCGCAAAAAGTAATTGCATTACCCTCTAAATAAGGGTTTTCAATGGTTTGCGCGTACTGAATTTCATCAATAAACACATAATACTGAATATTCTTATCTTTTACCGCATCTCGCAAATATTCGCTCAAATACATTGGGTTTCGGTATTTTATATTGATGTCATCGTCTAGCGCAAGTTTGATGATTTGCTCGTCCTTGACGCCGCTTTGAATCAAGTGATTGTAGTACAGTTCAAAAAGCAAATACGACTTGCCGCACCTGCGAATACCTGTGATAACTTTGACAAGTCCATTGTTTTTCTTGCTGATTAATTGATTGAGATACATATCGCGTTTGATGTCCATTTTGCGCCCTCCATTTAAAATTTTTGCAAGTTTTGCTACTTTTATGAAGTCATTGTACCACATTCACCCCACTTTTGTCAAAGAAATAATAATGTTTTCCTTATTTTATTGCTGACGCGGTCAATATATTTGAGTAACCCATAATAAACCACGTCCCCTTCCAGCAAGGCTCGCCTTGACTGCAGATTTTGTTATCGTCTCACAACAATATCACGCACCAACCAACACCTGCACCTGTGGCGTTTGCCACTGGTCGAAATGACAACGAGGTGAGTGGCTTACCACAAAATAAGGTCACCTTTGTTTGTTAAAAATCACACATACAAAAAGGAGAGAACGGGCGTTCTCTCCTTTTTATCAAAACGATTATGTATTAGTATTTATTATACGCTGCTTCACGGTCACATTGCGGGTTGGTTGGAAGCGGCGGCTTCGGCTTGCTTTGGTTTGTCAAGTTCAAACATTTCTACAAAGTATGGTAGTTTTTCGACCTCAGCGCAAAATTCACGCCATTCATCAAGTTTGTGGTTGTGGCGCCACTCGTGCATTATAATCAATGTTTCGTAGTTCATTGTGCAGGTGCGCGTTTGGTTGTAACTGCTTGGCAGCATTTGTATTATTTCGTACCAGTCGGCTTTGTTTTTATCCTCGACATACTTGCCGCGCACTTTTTCAATGTATGCGACAAATGTTTCAAATGTTTGCTTGCTCTCATCACTCAATTTCTCACAACTAAAGTCACTGCACTCAATTGGTTTGCTGTGAATTTTGTGCATTGTGCTTGTAGAGTTTGCGACTGTACCGACTTTGTATGTATCAAACTCTTTCCACCAATATAGCGGCGCCGTAATGTCCATAGTCACGAAAATTTGCCTTGCAAATTTTCTGTGCGGCTGCCCCCCACGGCAAAGCTTTTGCGTAAGCGCCATATCGTTTTTGCCAAACACAAAATTGCCCTTTTCGTCAGTATAACTATCCATTCTGTCCCAACTGTTCATCGGGTTGCGCGCGCCACGAATGGCGTTTTCAAAATTCATAACTTGTACTCTTTCAATTTTTATCATTTTACGTTCTCCCGATTAGTTAAAGAAAATTGCAGTCGCAATCTCTTTTATCGTATTAATGTCTTTGACAATCTTTGTCTTGACGCTGTCAACAATACTTTCGCTTTGCTTATCCAAAATCAAGTTTATCAAAACGCCCGCGTTGTAATTCATTTCGCTCAAAACGCGTGCAAGTTCAAGCCCCGTTGGCAAATCATAGTCGACGCATTCGTCGTTTTGGATGCCAAACTCTTCCACTACTTCTTGAAACACGTCGTCAAGCATAACCTTGATAAGGTTTTGCGCCTCAATTGTGCATTTTTGCGATTCTGCAAGGTCGCCGTCGTTCATCGCGATTTCGCTCGCAAGCAAAATCTTTGCAATATGCCCGCTGTTTTCGATTAATTCACCCAAACATTTAAAACTTTCCATACTATTCCCACCTTTTGTTTTATTTTACCATATTGAACGCCGTATGTCAAGAATATGAATTAATGAAAACATTACAAAAAGTGGTAAGCCGCACACCCCCATTGTCATTGCGAGTCAGTCAATGGAGTATTGGGTTACTGATTGCGCTTATCGTACTAACTAACACATTAGGTACGTCTGCCTATACGAACCCGCCCATACTTTGACAACGTCGGTGCCAGACGGCACAGGTGCAGGTGTTGGTTGGTGCAATATGTTGTTGTGAGACGGCGACCAGACCTGCAATCAAGGCAAGCCTTGCCGGAAGCGTAACCCGCCATATTATGAGTTACAAATATACATTGACCGCGCCAGCACAAAGGTACACAGTCAAATAACTATGTACCCAAGCGCATACAATGCCACTCACCAAACGCACAGCAGCGGGGCTATCCCCGTCAGCAATGCGCTATCGCACCGAGAACTGCAGCGAATAGTAAGCATACAACAATGCCGTCCACAATCGCTATTGATGTGTAGGGACAGTACCTGCAGCCGCGGGACTATCCCCACCGAGAGATACACTAAATGGAAAGTAGAAAAGTGTGCCGTCCACAAAAGAATGTGGTGTGTAGTGATAGTACCTGCACCAGTGGCGTTTGCCACCTAGAGGCGGGCTTCGGAAGTGTGAACGGTGGTGAAGATTTCAAGGTCGCGCATATAGTCACCCTCAGTTTCCGCAAGATATTTCTTTAGTTTTTTCGTATGAAATTGGTGCAGCCTATCATAGACGTTCCACACGTCAAAATGCCCGTCCTTCGCGATTTGCAGCGCGTTTTGTATTTCCGTTTCAACCAAAATTTTGATTGCCGATTCAAGCGCGTCGGTGTCTTGCGGCACAAAGTCGGCATATTTTTCCGAATCGTACGCACTTTGCGTGGCACTCGATATTTTGTAAGTCAAACTGATGTCCACTTTGATTATCGGTTTGTTCAAGTTGCTGAACCCATAATTAAGTTTTGTGTTTGATTTGACGATTTCGACAACAACGGTCGCGTCTTTATATATGTCGTCCGAAATGTCATTTAGTTCTAAAACATAGCCTTTGCTATTGTTCATCAGCCAACTAAAGCCGCGAAAGTCTTTGCGCGCTAGTTTTGTTTCAAACTTGCCGTCCTTGATAATAACGACGATACCTTCGTTTTTCAGTTTTGTGCTGCCTTGCTCACTTGGTTCGCCATTTCCGCCCGAACCGCCTGACGAGCCGCCGCCACCACTAGAATCTCCGCTGCCGCCACTTTCGCCACCACTAGAACCGCCGTCTTGCCCGCTTGTTTTTTCTAGGTCAATGTGCGGGATGACGCACGTGCGCGCGGGAGAATAATAGCCCGTTGCGATGGTGTGCAGGTTCGACTGCTGCCCTAGCACGTTTTTGTCATTGTACTTAATTATATTATCAAGTGAATTGAGGCTGGCGCTATCCATTTCCGACGTCGCTTGCAAAACCTCTTTGGCGCTATCGTCTGTGCTGAGGACAATTGAGTAGTTGCCGAGGTATCTATCGCGATAGAAGTAGTCTAGCACGCGCATAATGTCGTCCTCTAGTACGGCGGTATTGAGAACAATTATGTTCGCGTGCGCGACGGCGAGCTCTTTGCCAACTTTGAGGCGCGTATTTTCCAGCGCCAAATCGACTGTTTTGCCCTTTTCGGAAACGATTTCCACCTTTTCCGCAAAACTTTGGTTGTATTGCGGAATTAGGACTTGCATTGAAACTTCATATTCGCTTTCAGTTTTGTCGACACCAAAACCCAAAACGAGCGCCTTTTCTGTGCTTTGGTGCTGCATTCCGAGACTTGTCGGCAACAACATTAGCACGGCGACTGCGACAATCCAAATAAACACCTTTCTAATAACTTTTCTTTCCATACTGTTTTCCTCTATTGACAAAATGTGCAATGATGACAACAAACGCTATTATCAGCAACACGGCGGATGTATAACTCAGTGGGCTTTGCACTAGATTTAACAAATTGACGATTTGAAATTTTAGCAAAAACAACACGATGCCCAAAATGGCAATAAAAATTAGGCTTGAGATGTACTTTTGCTTTATTTTACAAATTTTCTTCAAACTCTCCTCCGCACAATAGGAAAAAATGACTGTTTGAATGATTGACGCGAAAGTCCAGACGACGACCACTAACCAATCGATTTTCCCTACTGTTGCTATGCGCGAACTTTGTTGCGAGATGTCACTGATTGCATAGTGGCGCATTCCTGCGGTGTACGGAAATGCGCAGTGAAAGATGATGATAAAAAATATAATTGTTAGCACGGTAATTCCAACAACGATTGCGATTTTTTTGACATAGTTTTTGCGAAAGTCGATTTTTCCAAAAAAGAACATATATACAAAGTAGTCACCAAACCACAGCGAGTTTTTGAAAAGCGCTTCCTGCGCAGATTGTGTTCCGTTTTCAAAGACGGGCAACATATAGGAAATATCTATGCTTGGCACTGCCACTGCGACTATGAGCGCGATACCGAGAAATACGAAAACCCACAGCATTTCGGCGCTGCGCCCGATTGTTTTCAGCCCCACGCTTGTCATATAAAAGACTAGCAGCGCGAGTGGGAAAAAGTATAAAATGGGCGATAGCCCGTCGTATAACGTGCCGAGAAAAAAGGTATATGTTTCGATGATATTTATGCAAAGTTTGCACGTGAAAAAGACAAAAAATACCGCAAAAATTATGTTTGTTGCGACGATGCCGACTGTTTCTTGCAACAGTTGGTGTAATGTTTTGTCCTTATTTAGATACGATATTTGCACCAACACCATAAAAAGCAAAAATTCCGCAATAAGGAACAATATCATCATATATATGGCGTCCTGCCCTGCGCGCGCCGTCAAATTACTTGGTAGGATGAAAAACTTTGTTGCGCAAACGGCAATTGCAATCAATATTATGGCTTGTCTGCCTGTTAGTTCCTTGCTCATAATTCACCTAGCCTATCTTCATTTTTTTGCGGAATGCTTTTCGGGCGCGTTTTCATATCCGCGAGGTTTATGCGCTTGAAGGCGTCCTTTTTGTCCTCAGGTATATTGGGCGCGAATGGCGCGAGGTACGGCGTGCCATAGGAGTCGAAATTGCAAAGGTAACCAACCAAAAATATGCCAAAGACGACCATTCCATACAATCCAAGTGTTCCACCCACAAGCGTGAAGATGAGGCGCAGCACGGAGAGTTGCGCTTGTTGGTCTGGCACGGTATAGAGTAGCACGCCTGTGAGCGCAACTATCATCACGGCGG
>CALDMJ010000178.1 GCA_937914725.1 uncultured Clostridia bacterium
ATTTCGTGATGCAATTAAAAAATTGACTGATGAAGTCGAAAAATTGCAAAAGGAAAGTGATAGTGAATATCAAAAAGCCGCAAACACAATAACCGCGGAAGATGTGGCGGAAATCGTTTCGCAATGGACAAAAATTCCTGTCACAAAATTGACCGAATCTGAAAAAGATCGCTTGCTTAGAATGGAAGATATTTTGCATAGGCGTGTCATTGGACAAAATGAGGCAGTTAATGCGGTTGCGCGTGCAATAAAAAGAGCTAGAGCGGGACTGAAGGATCCTAAACGTCCAATCGGGTCATTCTTGTTTCTAGGTCCAACAGGTGTTGGTAAAACCGAACTCAGCAAAGCGCTTGCTGAAGCGATGTTTGACGACGAAAACCTGATAATTCGACTTGATATGAGCGAATATATGGAACAGCATAGCGTCGCAAAATTGATTGGTTCGCCGCCGGGTTATGTTGGGCACGACGAAGGCGGACAACTCACTGAGGCAGTGCGAAGGAAGCCATATTCGGTTGTGCTGTTTGATGAAATCGAAAAAGCACACCCCG
The DNA here is from genome assembly GCA_937914725.1 of uncultured Clostridia bacterium. Classification (GTDB taxonomy): domain Bacteria; phylum Bacillota; class Clostridia; order Christensenellales; family UBA1242; genus CAKVOD01. Next base: position 552 of record CALDMJ010000178.1, read on the forward strand.
ACGTTTTTAATATGTTGCTACAAATTCTTGACGATGGACGTTTGACTGATTCAAAAGGACGTGTCGTAAGTTTTAAGAATACAATCATCATTATGACAAGCAACTGTGGGATTTCAGCGCTTAACGCTAAAAAACGTATGCTCGCGCAAAATAATGCTGAACCAATGACCGATGAGCAAGTTAAAGAATTCTTAATGAACTCTTTAAAAGAACACTTCAAACCAGAATTTTTGAACAGAATTGACGTCATTACAATATTCCACGCACTTTCGCAATCCGAGCTTGCACAAGTCGCAAAAATTTTAATGAAACAGCTTTGCAAGAAATTGAGGGGACAAAATATTGAATTGAAGCTGACTGAGCGTGCGCTAAAATATCTCGTCGAAAAGGGTTACGACCAAGAATTCGGTGCAAGACCCTTAAGAAGAGTGATTGAACACGAAATTGAAGATAAACTTGCCGAACTTATTTTGGAAAATGACTTAAAACCAACCGATAGCGTTGTCGTTGATGTCGAAAATAATGAATTAAAATTAAAAATTAAAACACCAACAGCAAATTCGCAAGAAGAAAATAAATAATAAAAAACCTTTGCATTTTGACGTGCAAAGGTTTTTCTTATGAAATCTATTTAAATAAACAATTAGTTATTTTGCAAAAGTGGATTTGTGTTCGGAAAATTAGAGTTTTTGATGCTCATATGAGTAGTGGTTGTTTTGTCCGCGGTTGCTTTTGTGTCTTTTTTCAATTCATCGGGTACACTTGCAATCTTTTTGTAGTCAACGTTTGGTTCCGCTTTTGTCTCAGGGGTAGGAAGTGCGCTTGCGTCCGTTGCTGAGACGTTTAAATCGGTACGCGAATTTTTTATAATAGTATTATTATTTGTATTAATTGGATTGGTTTCGCGAGTGTAAATTCTATTTCCGTTATTTGAATTTGAAACGCTATTATTGTTATTTTCTATGTTTCTATTGTTGGTATTAGTACTTGAAGTGTGTGGTTGGTTGTTGGCACTGTTATTTGTTGTTTTATTTGGCGTAACAGTGTTTCTACCATTGTTGATAGGGGAAACATTGTTGCTCGTGTTGTTGCTCAAAGTGTTTGTGTTGTTGCCGTTGTCAATTACAACAGGGCGGTTGCCATTGTTTGCGTTTTTTGCATCCGTAAGAATTTGTGTAATTGTGTCAATGCAGTTTACCGCTTGGTTCATTAGGTTGGAGCGTTGTTCAAATGTTTCAAAAATCCTAGCAAAACTGCGGTCAAAATTTGTGTTGTTGAAATCTAATTCAAGATTAAAGCCAAAGCGTGAAAGTTCGTTGCTATTGAGGCTATAAAGTTGTTGTGAAATTTCAAACAAGCGGTTTGCTTGCGCATCGAGTTGTTGCTTTTGCGTTTCAGTGAGCGTAACATTGTTAAAATTGTCGGCTTCAATCATTCTCAAGGCTTCGTCGGTTGAGTTTCTAAGATTGATTGAAACTTGTCTAATATTTGCGTTGCCACTTGAATCACTGTTTGCAATTTCTTTGATTTGGAATGCTAGGAACGCAATTTGGTTTTGACTATCAGCGTCAAAAATGTGACGATAGGTAAAATCATTTTCGCTATTGTCATATGCTCTTGCAAAATCACGATTTTGAGTGTCAAACAAGCGTGAATTGTTATTATCCACACGTCTCTTAGGAACATTATTGTTTGTTCTTGAAGTGTTATTTATCGTTTGACTACTATTTTTTGAAACTTCAGAATTGTTGTCAATGCGTCTATCGGCACTATTGTTGATGTTATTTTCGTTATTAATTCTTGAATCAAATGTGTGTTTCGTTGTGTCTCTTTCGCTAGTTTTGTCGCGATTTATTGTCGAATTTGGTATTTGATTGTTATTATTAGAATAAATTTCCTTGTTTGAGTTTCTATCCAAGTCGTTTGTTTGACGATTTGCAATTTGGTTATCGCTTGTTCGATACATACTATTAGAATAGTTGGTATTTTGCTGGTTTGTCAATGTTTTTGATTGGCTTTTGATTTGAGTGTTGTTGTTTGTTGTGCTTCTATTCATTAAAGTATTTTGTCTATATGTGTCAATATTTGAATATCTTGGCGTTGTCAATGGGTCTCTGTATGTGTTGACGTTAGAACGCCAATTGTTAGTAGGGTAGCCATAAGTGTTGACATTGCCGCTATTTGTGCCGTTGATGCCATTATTAACGCCGTTGATGTCGTTATTGATGGTATTTGGCGTGTATGTGCCGTTGACGCTATTTGTAGCATTGTTCATATTTTGATAAACATTACCATAAGCATCCGCACAATTCCCATTTGCGCAATTGTTGTTGTAATTCAATGGATTACTTGCATTATTGTTTGCAATTCCGTTGTTCAATGCATAGTTGTCATTTGTAGTGGCATTGTTTTGGGTAAGGTTGATGTTTGTTTGAGTATCCGCATTTTGTTTTGAAACGAATTTTGCGTTTGTGTCATTTCCTTTCACAATGCTGCCGCTATTTTGCATAAGTTCAACCGCGGTATCGCGGTTCAAAATTGCCGAACCTCCGCCAACTAAAGTTGTTACGCCCAGCACGCTTGCTAGACAAATTGATATAAATTTTTTCATAATTTCCTCCAAAATGTTTCTTTATTATTTGTAGTTTTTAAAAAATTATTATAAATTTTTTCATTTTTTTTTCATTTTGTGATTAAAACATTGGTTTGTGTCAAAAATTTTGATGTGAGGGATTATGAATAAAATAGAAAGAAATGAAAGGTATAATGCCTATGTGGAGTCAAAAATACCTAAGACGCACAGTTTCCCGTCGTTATTTTATGCATTTGTTATTGGCGGACTTATTTGCGTGCTAGGGCAAACAATTAAGGACTCATTACTTAACATATTTGATACTATGACACCGCAAGAGGCAAGCAATTGGGCGTTGATTGGGCTCATATTTTTGGCGTCACTTTTG
>CALDMJ010000179.1 GCA_937914725.1 uncultured Clostridia bacterium
CCCCCCCCATTTAGTTAAGTGCTTAATCATTTTCTCGTACCTCACTTGTTATTTTTACGTTGTTAGTGTACCACAATTGTCGAAAAATATCAAATGTTTTAAAGTACATTTGATATTTTTTAGTAAAATGAATTCATTTTGAACTATTTCCGTTTTGGAAACAGTTGAACTTTGTGCTGCCCCTTCCCTTTTAAATTGCTGACGCGGTCAATGTTCACACTCGCCCATAAATTAGTATGTCCCCCTTCCGGGAGATTTCTCCACGTTGGTCGAAATGACAATTAAGGTAAGTCCCTTGCCATTTTTATAAGGTTTTTTCTTAATTTAGGTTACCGCATATAATTAGAGTATACCTTATTTTGTGGTAAGCCACTCACCCCCATTGTCATTTCGACCAAAGGCGGAGGCATCAGCCCTCGCCGTCGCGGAGAAATCTCCCGGAAGGGCAACCAATACATTATGGGCGAATGAACACATTGACAGCGCTAGCAAAAAATGTACATAGTCAATTAACTATGTATATTTATACATATGATGCCACTCACCAAACCCACAGCCGTGCGCTATCGCACCAGCCGCGGGCTATCTCCACCGAGAACATACGTTCATAGAAAATACACAAGTACGCCGTCCTCAAGAGTAAATTAAATGTACAAACAGTGCCTGTAATAGCGGGGCTATCCCCACCGAGAACTGCCGCAAATAGAAAGAAACTAGGTCTGCCGCCCTCAACAATCACTTGGGCGTAGGGATAGTACCTGCAGCAGCGGGGCTATCCCCGCCGCTTAAAGGTGTGCGGGAGTGCGGCGGGAGCGCTGACGCTGCGCAGGCGCGATTTCGTGTGTGCAACTGTGAGGACATAAACGTGGCGGGCGCGGAGCGTTTTCGCACACTCGTTGACGGTAGAACCCGTTGTAAAGACGTCGTCGATAAGCAGCACGTTTTTATGCGCAAATGCCGTTTTATCTATCTGCTTAAACGCGCCGTCAAGGTTGTGTTTCCTTTCGTCCCGACTTTTTCCCGTTTGCGACTCAGTGTTGCGTATGCGGATAAGATTATCCTTGTCAAGCGGCAAGCCCATCAGTTTGCAAAACTCCTCGGCAATGAGCAGTGCTTGGTTATAACCGCGTTCTTTCAAATGCTCCTTACAAAGCGGCACAGGCACAACGACGTCCGCAACAAAGTCGCACTTTGCGTATTCTTCCGCTAGTAGCCGCGCAAAATAGCGCTTCAAATACTTTGCATCGTCATACTTGAAGTGTCTAATCAATTTCCTTGTCACACCCGTATAAATCAGCGGAGCGCGCGCCTTGTCAAAAAGCCTTTCGTTGTTCTTGCAATCGAAACAATATCCAGCCTGACCGTATACATTTGCGCCACATTTTTGGCAAATTTTGCCGTTGTTTAACTCAAAAGTTTTCATACATTCGGGGCAAATGTTGTAAATGTTTTTCCTTGGCAAGTCCTTGCCGCACCCAAAGCACTTAATATCCTCGGGATAGAGCGCATCCAAAGCGGTTGCTTTCAATTTTTTGTAACAATATTTGATAAAACTCAATTTCCTACTCCACTAGAGATTCGACGTACCCTTCTTTGAAAAGGTTTTCGCCTTGCTCCAAAAACCACTTTAGCGCGGAATAGCGCTTAGCGGTATAATTGTTTTCGACCATTCTTTGCAAATAAAACTTATTGCCGACAAGTACGACCATTTTTTTCGCGCGCGTAACGGCAGTATATAACAAATTTCTTGTCAAAATTTTGCCCGTGCCCGCAATTATTGGAATTACGACAACATCAAATTCGCTGCCCTGACTTTTATGAATTGTCATTGCGTACGCAAGCGTCAAATTGATTAATTCATTCTTTGGATACACACACACGCGCCCATCCTCGAATGTGACGGTGACTTCGCCCTTGTGAAAATCGACGCTCGTAACCGTGCCGATGTCGCCATTATATACACCCTCGCCGTGCTCGTAGAGTCCGTTTTCGTCCTGCTTGACCCACTCAATTTCGTAGTTGTTGACGATTTGCATAACCTTATCATTGAGCCTAAACGTCACGCGCTCGGTAAAGAGTTCGCTTTTATATCGCGCGGGCGGATTTATGCTTTGTTGCAGCACTTTGTTCAAATTTTCGACTCCACATAACCCAACTTTCATCGGCGCAAGCACTTGTATTTTCGACGGCTCGACTCCCGTGAACTTCGGCAGCCGCTCAATGACGAGCCCGTTTATGCAGTCAAGCATATCGGCGGGCGTCGCTTTAGATTGGAAAAAGAAGTCCTTGCTTTTGTTGTCGATAAGCGGCATACGCCCCTCGTTTATCGCGTGCGCGTTGAGAACAATCAAACTCTCCTTTGCTTGGCGGTAGATTTCCGTAAGGCACACAAACGGCACGCATCCGCACTCCAAAATGTCGCTCAGGACATTACCCGCGCCGACGCTCGGCAACTGGTCTTTGTCACCGACAAGTATAACTTGACAATTGCGCTTAACTGCCTTTAGTAGCGCATTCAGTAGCGTGACGTCGACCATAGAAACTTCGTCGACGATAATGCAGTCGCACGTCAATTTGTTGTATTCATTATATTTAAAGCAGTTGCCCGCACTCGCAAAGTCTACCTCAAGCGCGCGATGAATTGTTTTCGCCTCAACGCCACAACTCTCGCTCATACGCTTTGCCGCCCTACCCGTCGGCGCAAGCAAAAGGACGTTCTTTTTCATATTGTTCATAAGGCTAAGAATACATTTGATAATCGTCGTTTTGCCCGTACCAGGCCCGCCCGTGATGACGCAAAACCCGTTGTTTGCCGCCATTTGCACGGCTTGCTTTTGTTGCTCGTGAAGTTCTATGCCATTAATATTTTGAAAATTTGCGATTTCTTCGCTAAAATCGGTATCGTTTGCCGATTTGTTGAGCAAGGTGAGAATTTTTTTCGCCGAACCCCTTTCAATATTATAATACCTTGTCAGCATTAAAACTTCGGTATCATATATCTTTTCTTGCTTCAACACGCCGTCAATTTGCATTTGAAAAAGCACTTTTTCAAGTTTTTCCTCAAAATCTTCAAATTCAATCTTCAAAATTTTTGCCGCACCCTCGTAAACCTCGCTCGCGGGCATATAGGTATGCCCGTCCTTGTCAGCACCGTCCTTTAATATGTGCAATAGCCCCGCACGGAGGCGGAAATCGCTGTCAAACGGAATGCCCAATTTTTTCGCGATTTCGTCCGCAGTCAAAAAGCCGATTCCGTCCACATCCTCGACTAGCGCGTAAGGGTTGGTACGCAATTTCTCCATTGTTTTGTCGTGATAAGTCTCATAAATGCGAATCGCCATTCGCGGAGTTATGTCGTAATCTTGCAAAAACATAATCGTATCTTGCATACGCTTTACATTTATATAACTTTCAGCAATAACAATTGCCTTTTGCTCGCTTATTCCGCGAATTTCGGTGAGGCGCGACGGGTTGAACTCGATAATGTCAAGCGTGTCCTCGCCAAACTTATTAACGATTGCTTTCGCCGTAACCTTGCCAACCCCCTTAATGAGCCCGCTCTGCAAATACTTTTCAATACCAAAAGTTGTCTTTGGTTGCAAAACCTTTGCGTGCGAAAATTTAAACTGTTCGCCATAATTTTTGTTTGTCGTATACTCACCCGTAAGTTCAAGAGTTTCGCCAATGTTGACTGACGGGAGCGTGCCAACGCACGTTGTTTCCGCGCCGTCATTATCAATGACAAGCACCGTGTAGCCATTGTCCTCGTTTTGGAAAATGACGCCTTTGATTATTCCACTTATTACCATAATTTTATTATAGCACAAATTTTTGATTTTTGTATCAAATTGTAAACATTGATTTGCATAATTGCAAAAATGACTTGCACTTTCCCCGCTTAACTATAACAAAAAAATCTCCTACCGAATTATTCCGTAGAAGATATT
>CALDMJ010000180.1 GCA_937914725.1 uncultured Clostridia bacterium
AATGTTTGCTGCGCCGTATGCTTCGAGAGCCCAAACTTCCATTTCACCGAATTTTTGTCCACCGAACATTGCTTTACCACCGAGTGGTTGTTGCGTAACAAGCGCATAAGGTCCAATACTTCTTGCGTGCATCTTGCTGTCGACCATATGGTCAAGTTTGAGCATATACATATACCCGACTGTGACTTTGTTGTCAAATGGTTGACCCGTACGTCCGTCGTAAAGCGTCATTTTGCCGTCTTCTGGCAAATCGTTTTCCTTGAGCATTTTTTCAATGTCGTTTTCGTTGAATCCGTCAAATACTGGAGTTGCAACGTGAACGCCGAGTGTTTTTGCAATAAGCCCCAAGTGGACTTCAAGTAATTGCCCTAAGTTCATACGTGAAGGGACACCCAAAGTATTCAAAACAACATCGACAGGTTGCCCGTTTGCCATAAATGGCATATCTTCGACTGGTAAAACTCTTGAAACGACACCCTTGTTACCGTGACGACCTGACATCTTGTCGCCGACTGAAATTTTACGTTTTTGAGCGATTGTAACTCTAACAAGTTCGTTTACGCCCGGTTCAAGTTCGTCCTTATTCTTTCTTGAAAGAATTTGAACATCGACGACTGTGCCGCCGTGACCGTGGTCAACTCTCAAACTTGTATCCTTAACTTCACGCGCCTTTTCACCAAAGATTGCGCGCAAAAGTCTTTCTTCAGGAATGAGTTCAGCTTCGCCCTTCGGTGTAATTTTACCGACAAGAATATCTCCTGGGCGGACTTCAGCACCGACTCGAACAATACCGTGTTCGTCCAAATCTTTGAGTGATTCTTCCGAAATATTAGGAATATCCCTTGTAATTTCCTCGTCGCCAAGTTTTGTTGCTCTTGATTTCGTCTCAAGCGTTGTGAGATAAATTGATGTGAGCACGTCCTCTTTGACAAGTCTTTCGGAAATAAGAATTGAGTCCTCGTAGTTATAACCTTCCCAGTTCATAAAGGCGATGAGTAAGTTTTTACCGAGCGCAAGTTCGCCTCCGTTTGTCGAATAACCGTCAGCAAGAACTTCGCCCTTCTTAACTTTTGCACCCTTTTCGACGCAAGGTTTTTGGTTCATACAAGTGTCTTTGTTTGTTTTTACAAACTTGATGAGTTTGTGGTCGTGTTCTTTGCCGTCGTTATCTGTGACAACAATTTTTGTCCCAGAAACATATGTTACGACACCGTCGCAGTCACTGAGAACCATTGCTCCGCTATCTCTAGCGATTTTTTCTTCCATACCTGTGCCGACAAATGGCGCTTCAGTTTTCAAAAGCGGAACTGCCTGACGTTGCATATTAGAACCCATCAACGCACGTTTTGCTTCCGTGTTTTCAAGGAAAGGAATTGTTGTTGTAGCCGCGCTAAGTAATTGACGTGGCGAAACTTCAACATAGTCAACGCGCGCGCGTTCTACTTCAATGATTCTATCTTTAAATCTGCAGACCAAGCGGTCGTTTTTTAGTCTACCTTCGGCATCAAGCGGTTCAGTTGCTTGAGCGATGATATATTTTTCTTCTTCATCCGCCATAAGGTAGTCAACGTGGTCAGTAACTTTACCCGTTTGCTTGTCTACCTTTCTATAAGGCGAGAGGATGAAGCCGTATTCATTAATTTTTGCATAAAGTGAAAGTGAGTTAATCAAACCAACTGATTGACCTTCTGGCGTTTCAATAGGACAAATTCTACCATAGTGCGTGTAGTGAATATCACGAACTTCCGCACTAGCGCGTTCCTTTTTGATACCGCCTGTACCAACCGCTGATAGACGTCTCTTTTGCGTGAGTTCCGCAATTGGGTTGACTTGGTCCATAATTTGCGAAAGTTGGCTAGTTGCAACAAAGTTGCGTAATTCCTTATTAATAGGTCTTGCGTTGATAACTGTTGTAGGGTCTGCTTGTGTGAGGTCTTGCCCTTGCATACTTTCTTTAGCGAGGTTGACAAGTTTTACCATACCCTGTCTAAGCGCACCCGACATAAGTTCGCCAACTGGGCACACCCTACGGTTTGCCAAGTGGTCGATGTAGTCGGTGACGCCGATACCTGCGTTGAGGTCAAGCAAGAAACTTACTGACGCAATCAAGTCGTCGATTGTAAGTGTCTTTGTGCAAAGTTTGTCCACATTTTCGCTTATTGCTTGCAACTTGTCTTCTTTTGTCTTGTGTTCCGACAAAATTTGCATAAGTGTTGGGTAGTGAACCAACTCATAGATGCCAAGTTCGCTAGGTTTGCAGTTGATGACTTTGTCAAGGTGAACCATACGGTTACCAATCATCTTATGTCCCTTACCATTGACGTCGACCCAAACCTCGTTGATGCCTGAATCTTGAATTTCCCACGCAAGGTCGCGGTCGATTTCAGTCCCCTTCTTGATAACCTTATCTTCAAGTTTGACATCTTCAAACAAAACTTGTTTGATAATTCTATTTGCAAGGCTCAACTTGTTGTTGAACTTGTATCTACCAACGCGCGCTAGGTCATAGCGTTGTTCGTTGTAGAATACTGAATTTAGATAACTCTTGATAGCGTCGGCGCTAGGAAGTTCGGTTGGACGCAACTTTTTAGAAAGTTCAATCAAACAATCTTCAGGGCTTTTGAGCGCTTCTTTGTCAAGCGTTGACAAAATAAGTTCGTCATTACCAAACAAGTTTGCAATGTAATCATTGAATACATTAGTACTTGACTCGTCCTCTTTCTTGACGCCCATTTTCTTCATATATACCTTTGCTTCTTCATAAGACCAAAGCATACCTTTCAAAAATACGCCCAAAGAAACCTTACTTGCACGGTTGATAATTGCTTTGATAACGCCAAGCGGTGTCGTCTCAAACTCAATCCATTCGCCGCGGCTAGGAATCATTTGCCCAGCAAAAAGTCGCACGCCCGTCTTATCCATTTCCGACTTGTAGTAAACGCTAGGACTACGGACAATTTGGCTGACGATAACGCGTTCTACACCATTGATAATGAAAGTACCTTCTTCCGTCATCATAGGCATATCGCCGACATAAACTTCTTTTTCTACAACTGAGCCAGTCTCGCGGTTAATCAATCGGCACGTAGCAATAATAGGGCAAGAATATGTAAGCCCCCTGCGCATACATTCATACTTGTCGTATTTGGTCTCAGGGTCAAGTTTTACATTAAGAAAACTGAGTTCCGCTTTCCCCGAAAAGTCTACAATAGGCGTAAACTCTTTCATAATGTTCCACATTCCCTCATTTAGAAACTTGTTGAAGGAATCTTTTTGAATAGAAATAAGATACGGCAACTCAATAGGAATATCCGCGTGCAATATTTGCAAGCGCTCCCTTTTGCCATATCTCTTTTTGACTGCTTGTCTGCCATTCTCTGTGTTTTGAATCATTTGCCACTCCCATTTCGTTTATTCACTTTGGTTGCCAAGCCCTTACACTTTGACTACTTTCGCCCGTTTTGAGCAAAACGCCGTCAAAATCTCCCGCAACTAATCAATGAAACTGATTAGTTGGCAAAAACGGCAGCATTTAGCCGTCCCATAGAGTGGGAATAATGCAAAAGTCAAGACAAACAAAATAAATTTAGATAAAATACATAGTATATTACCATAAACAAAATTAAAAGTCAAGCATTTTCCAAAAAAAATATTTTTTACCCCACCTATTCGCCCCGCCTCCACCAAAAAAGTGGTATAGCACTCGCTATACCACTTTCATCATATCATAACCCAGTTGTTGACATTCATTACACCGATAATGTCAATTGCAATTGTTGTATTTACAGTTAAATTTTCATATTTTCGCTTAAATGCGTCTACATTGTCTATCTTTGCACGCATATACAATATTTCATATACTTGTATTGTGAATGCAGATGAACCGACAATTGTAAAGTTAATTTCGTCGCCATTTGTCACAACAAATTGTCTTATCGGTTGATTGCTACTATCAAGAATATAAATTACAAAGCCTCGTGACACATTAGTTGTGACATCGATTTTTATTGACACTTCTTTCACAGCGCCACAAACACTACATATGTCGGCATCCCCAAAATTATGATTTTCTGTTTGTGTTACTGCAGTCGCGTTTCTATCCGCCCTAAACCCGTAAAATGTGCGCGTGTGCGT
>CALDMJ010000181.1 GCA_937914725.1 uncultured Clostridia bacterium
ACAATGGCGAGTTTTTTCTTGTTGCCGAGAGAAAGTTCGCTCGTCTTGCGATTTTGGTTCAACTCAAAATACGTGCAAAGCGGGTCGATGCGCTCATAGCCGCGCCCCTTTTGGCCAAGCATAAACTCAATGTACTTGCGCACGGTCATACTGCCATACACATTAATTTCGCTTGGGACATACGACACCCTGTCGCGCACTAAATGCCCCTCAGAGAAAGCGTCCTTGCCCGCAACATTGACAAGCCCGCTGTCAGGCTTCAAAAGCCCCATAATAGCGCGAATAGTAGTCGACTTGCCCGCGCCATTTGGACCGATGAACCCAAACACTTCGCCGTAATTGATGTTGAAACTGACGCGCTCAACACCCGCGCCCGTACCCTTATATTTCTTTTTAAAATCTGCCACTTCAATCGCAAACATAAACAACTCCTATGCTGAATTGATATTTTAGTGATTATACCACACTTTGCCCCCAATTACAAGCATATAGCAAAACAAATCAAATTTTTGCAAAATAAACAAACTATTTACTAAAATAAACAACCTTTTAGCCAAATTATAATTGAATATATTATATGGGAAAGAAAAGCCGACCTCTAAGCAATCAAAGGTCGGGATTTTTCTTTTGTAACGTAACAAAACAAACATAGTATTACATTGCTATTTGTGTGACATTTCATCAAATTAACCAAACAAACGCAAAAGAGTACCAAATACTAAAAGAATTAAATAATTATTGTTGAGTTTATGCGTGGGTTGGCAAGCGCAAATTTGATTGTGGTGTCAACTAGTGAATTTATTGTTGCCGAGCGGGTGGCTGTTGTTATGTTGGTGTTTACTCCTGTTGTTGCATTCTTTGCGTCAAACGTCAAATTGCCGTAGTACCCAAACACAAACGCAAGACGATAGGTGTTGCTATAATTGCTAACAAACTCAAGTTTAAATGCATATGTTGCTGTTGTCACATACATTTGTTTGTAAATCTCGTCCCCTTTATAGACATTGATCATATACCCTTCGCCACTCAACGCGCAGTTAAGTGTGACATTTATAGACCTTGAATCTTTATATACCACCGTGAACATAACAATCTTGCCACCGTCGATTGTGGGCACACCAGTTTCATACTGAATCCACTCATCATCTGCTGGTACATACGTTGGGTTGTTTCCGTCACTATCTAAAGTGTAATGTTGCCCGTTTGATTGATTCAAAAAGTAATCCACTGTTAGCGCTCTATTGTCACCTGCTAGAAATTCATTGATTTCTTTTATTGGCAACTCAACGGCACTACCTCCACATCCTTTAGTTATAACACTCATCGCCTTCACTAATAATTCACCAGTTTCACTGTTGACCAAATTGAAAGGTAACATTTGGCATTCTTCAATAACCGTCCCATCCGCCCAATGACTTGCGACTCCTTTATCTGCTAGATCAATACCTATTAAATTACCAATACTACCAAAGCCCAAGACACGTTGTGTATTATCCACCTTTGCTTCGGGACTTCTTACAATTATAAAAAATTGAAAGATAAATGATAAAGCCAACATAATTATAACAAACTTCAAAAGAAGGCAATTTTTGCCATTTTGCAAAAAACAGCAACTTTCTCGTAGTTTTTCGCAATTATCTTGTGTATTTTGTAGGGTTATGCTGTCATTTTTGACAACATTATC
>CALDMJ010000182.1 GCA_937914725.1 uncultured Clostridia bacterium
GTCATTGCACTTGAGTGTGGGTAGGAGCATTTAAGCTGTCATTGCACTTGAGTGTGATAAGAACACCTCCCACTGTCATTTCGACCGAAGGCGGAGGCGTCAGCCCTCGCCGAAGCGGAGAAATCTCCCGGAAGGGCAAAATCAAATAAAATCCTTAAAAAACACAAAAAGTTGCAAAATTTTGCAACTTTTTTCATAAATATATGAAAATCATTTGATAAAAATCTCAAATTGTGGTAAACTACACTTGAAAAATCAGTAAATAAGGAGATAAATCACTATGATTTTTAGAACAAAAGTGCTAGGGGGGGGGGGGGAATGAAGTTATAAAAAATGACAGTTTAACCACTCAAAACAATAAAGATAACTGTCAAAATCAACAACATACCAGCACATTTTTGCAAAGCGACAAAAATTTCACTTTGATAAAAAGTAATAAAAATCACAAAAATATATGTTACAAAACTAAATCAAATTTGCTTTCTTGCGCTATGCTAGTATTAGTATGGCTTTTTGCTGTTAATATGCTCTTTTTGTTAATTCCTGCTTATCGCTTTTATGATAGCAATATTGGAGCGGTGGGAGGCGGAACTAATGTTTATATTTACGGCGCACTTAAATATAAAGATAATATTGTTTTGAGTCCTACTGATTCCAAATATAATCCATTTCATTATCAAAACTCAGGAAGTGATAATAATGGAGATTATTTATATTATTTTAATGAGGGTGTTGGCATACCATTTACTATTATGCTTAATGGTGTGACGGATACATACAAATGGAAAAACTTGGATGATGGTAAAGAGTATGATGCCGATTATGTGTGGTGTGAAAAATGGAGCGGGAGTTCGTGGATTCAGATTCATATTGAACTTGTATTGCTTGCGTCTACAACCTATGCAATCACATATAATTACACGGGCGATTTGACAAATAGTGATATGATTGATTCCGATTGGTCGGGTACGCCAGCAAAAAAATATACAACAGGAAGTGAAACATCACTAATTTTGCCAAGCCGAGCAAAATACAAGTTTGAGGGTTGGTACACAAAAGCGGACTGCAGTGGCACGGCATTAACAAGTTTGAGCGCAACATTTGATACAACGGGGTATGATGAGACAATTCCTCTTTATGGTAAGTGGACAAAAACGCAAAGTGTAATAAACATTAATGTTGCAGTCACGGGAGCAAGTAGTTCATATGGTAACGAAATTATATTGTACCTCATAAGTGGCGGCAAAGTACAAAGCCAAATAGTCGCGACAAGTGGCAAGGAGATTGTGTTGACGCAATCGGTCGGCGAAAATTACGCAATACTTGTCAGCAAGCCCTATATGTGGTCAATGACCGTAACAGGAGATTGCACGCAAGACACGGCAAATAAAAATAAGTTTAGTTACGCCGTTACAAAAACCGACGCAAGCATAACACTCACGTTTAGCGGTGGCGCGTCGTCAAGTATGATTGCGGTCTAAGATACGCGGCAAAAATCAATTTAGTGGGTTCACTAAGTTGATTTTTTTTGATAAAAATGATATTATAGCATTAACTTGTTATTGAATATAGACAGAACATTGATAAAAGGTAGGAGAATATGGGAAAGATAGTTTCGCTTGTGGCGTGTGACGAGTATGAAGAAGAAAAGGTGTTTGCGGCAGTCAAAGACGCGGTAGACAAAATTGGCGGCATTGAAAAGTTTGTTAGAGCGGGGCAGCGCGTGGCAATCAAGGCGAATTTGCTTATGAAAGCAGCGCCCGAAAAATGTGCGACAACGCACCCGACGGTTGTATCCGCAATCGGCAGGCTTTGCAAAGGCGTGGGCGCGACTGTCGTTATTGTCGACAGCGCTGGTGGTCCATTTACCTCAGGCTATATGAACAGCATTTACAAGGCAAGCGGACTTGCGGAAATTGCGGAAAAATACGGCTTTGAACTCAACGAAAATTTTGATTTTGTTTCGGTGGACAATCCTAGCGGCGTAGTCGGCAAAAAATTTGATGTTTTGCAAGCCCTATATGATGCTGACGTCATTATAAATGCGTCCAAGTTGAAAACGCACGCCTTTGCGGGCTTTACTAACGCAGTCAAAAATATGTTTGGGGCAATACCGGGTCTGACAAAAGTTGAAATGCACGGAAAGTATAGAGATATCGACACTTTTTGCGACTTTTTGTATGACATCCACACATACTTTGGCAGCAAACTTTGTCTCAACATCAGTGACGCAGTTTGGGGAATGGAAGGCGAGGGTCCAAGCAACGGAACGCCGCGCAAAATCGGCGCAATTATGGCATCAAGCAATGCACTTGCACTTGACGTCGTCAGCGTTAAATTAATCAACGCAAACCTAGACAAAATGCCAACAATTACGAAAGGGCTTGCACGCGGTTTTATTGATGACTACAATGTGGAAATCGTGGGCGAAAATGTTGAAAACCTTGTCGTAAAAGACTTTCAAAACATTACGCCAAATGTACAAAAGCCGTATGCTAATTTTGTTCCGCAATGTATGCAAAAATTCGTGCACAACATTATGACGCAGCGCCCAAACATCAATCACAAATTGTGCCGTGGGTGCGGTAAATGCTTTGCTCATTGTCCCGTCAAAGCCATTTCAATGGTCGAGGGTAAGGACGGCAAAAAAGTCGCAAAAATCGACTACGATAAATGCATTCGATGCTTTTGTTGTCAGGAACTTTGCCCATTCGGCGTCATCAAAATAAAGTCAGGGATGATTTACAAGATAGTGCATAAAGGTGCTAAAAAACGCAGGAAACCGCAAAAATAAGTATGTCTATATGCACAAAATTGCGTAAATATTACAAAAGTTATTGACTTTATTTGTAGAAAATTATATAATTATTCGATAGTATATATAATATTAATATTATATATGCTTTTTTATAGCAGTCAGCGGGTTGCCCTTCCAGCAAGGCTCGCCTTGACTGCAGGCTTGGTTGCCGTCTCACGACAATATACATACACCAACCCAAACCTGTACCTGTGCCGTCTGGCACTCTCCGCTTCGGCTACGCCTTCGGTTGAAATGACAGTGGGGGTATCATACTACATTTTCAACCCACAAATGACATTGATTGTGTGGCTATGACTAAATGACGTATATATTCTTGTAGTCAGCAGGACAATAAAATAAATCAGTCCGCGAAAAAATGAGCGTCGCGGCAAAAATAAATTATAAGGGGAAACCCAACATATGAGTAGAAACAAAACAAAGGAAAGGAAACCTTTTCAGTTTACAAAAAAAAGCATAATTGCACTAATATTTGTGTCAATAGCAGGTATCTTGAGCGGCATATTTGTCGGCGGCTTCTTCATTGGAGCGCCGCAAGTCGACTATTCGCAGTACAATGAGGCGGAGTTACGTGACGACGCAAAAACGCTCTCTCAACGCGCGCAAGGCAAAGCGCCGTCCGCATTTAAGGCGTATGAGGCCTTTGAAATTGCGGAAGAGCGGATGTTTACGCACGGTAGCATTTATGTTACGGGAACTGGCGAAGTAAAAACAATCGCAAACCAAAAGGTTTTGAGTGTAAAGGCGTATGAGGACGGCAAATACTACAAAGAGAGTATCAGTAAGGGGCTCAAGAGTGTTGGCGAACGTGACTATTACACCGAGGGCGGCAGCACACTACACTACTATTCAGCATCGGGCATAACAGACCAACTGACCGCGAATTGGAAAGACAAGGGCGACCGAGAACTTAGTGACTTCCACGAAGTAAACGGTGTGCCGATAACTTCATTTATACCGTACATTGTCTCAAGCAAAACGGTTTTAAACAAAACGGCAGTGCCAAAGGCGATTACGCTTGAGGACGGTAGCAAGGCATATGAAGTGGTCATTGAACTTGACGCGATTTTGAGTGTGTTAAATTACGTCAAACAGATGAAAAATATTTCGCAGTTGCCAAACTATCCTACATTTGACTCAATCACACTCACTTGCGTGATTGACGAGCAATTTAGATTTATTTCAATTGATACATACGAAAAATACACCGTCAACTATATGGGCGTCAACGCTGGTTGTACGGGTATACTTAGAGAAGATTTCATCTATGGTGGGAAAGATATCATTCCAGTCACAAAGTGATTGAGAACAGGGGAAAATAATGAGAAAATTTTTAGTTTATTTTTTGACATACATAGTTATGTTGATGTCGGGCGTGGGCGGAGTTTTTCTGTTCACAAACCAAACAGCGCCATCGCGCGCGGTGCAGCCAGCGGAGCAGTCGGCGTTTGATAAAGTCGTTGGCAATCTAATGGAAGCCAAGGCGCTCACGGCGGGTGGCGAGTTTGTCTTAAAGGAGAACGACGAATTGCTTGCAAATGTTACGCTAAATGTCCAAATGGATTTGGTGAGCGGGTTTTCCGCTTTCAACCTTGCGGGCAACGTGAACATTGAAAGAGACGGCGGCAGCCTCGCAATTAATTTTGCATATGTCGATGGGAAAATCTACGTCGACCTTTTGGGCGCAAGATATCAAGCAACAACGGACGACATTGGCGGGCTTGCCAAAGTCGTCGGTGCGGCACTTTCGGGCGTTTTGCCTGAAGTCGACATTTCGAGTATGCTTGACATAAATGCGCTGATGGGCTTGATGCAAAACATCACCGAAGAAAAGGGCGAAACGGAAATTTTGTTGAAAATGAACACCCCTGTCGGTGACATTGTCATCAAAACAGATACCGAATACAACATAAAGAGCGTAGATATTCCTAAAATCGCGTTTGGAAATTTCACGGTAGAGCCAAAGGTGGCGCTTGAAACAAAAGACGCTATGATTGGGCTCACAAAGCCTAGTGACGACAGCACATACACTGAAGCGTCAAAACAATTTGCAGTTTTGACAGCGCTTTTGAACACAGTTCAAATACCATTTACCGCAACAGTCGACGTTTTGGGGCTAGAAAGTAGACTTACATTTGACAAAGTCAATTTGCAACTTGAAACGACAATTGCTGAAAACGATTTTAAAGTTGCATATTATGGGAATACCGTTTATGCAAATGTCGGTGCGCTTGGAATTAAGTGTGACGGCAGCGACGTTGCAGCGCTCAAAGATTTTATTAGCGGAAAGTTTGACTTAGAACAAATTGAAAAACAAGAAATCATCGGTGCGCTCATTCAAAAATTGAAAACAATTGACTTTTCAAAACTCACACTTAAATTCTTGAACCAAATTGTAGTCGATGAAAACGGCGGTTTGTCGTTTGAATATGGCGACATCAAATTGAATGTCCAAACTGAAAATTCAAAAATTGCTAGCGCAAGGGTTTCGTATAAAGGCTATGCAGTTGAGTGCGCATTCAACTACTCAAATGTTATTGCGGTAGCAGAGCCAACAGGCAAGTATTTGACGCTATCAAATGTTATCGACCTCACAAACGCAGCGGTTGCTACATTCAAGGCAAATGATGTAAACGCAGTTGCAACTTTCAAAGTTGGAGAATATTCAGCAAATGCAAATGTAAATTACGCTTATAATGGCGGAAACATTTACTTGAATTTGAATACGAAAGTCGGCGAAAACGCATTTGACTTTACATTCGCAAATGACGTCGCATATGTTTCCTACCAAGGTATCAAAATCAAAGTTAGCGAACAAACGCTCAAAGATTTGATGAATGAATTTGACATTGACCTCAAACTTGATAGCATTAACAGCATCAAAGATAAGATAAACAACATCAATGTCGATAAAATCAACTTAGATAGCATCAAACAAATGTTTAACATCAATTTGACCGAAGAACAAAAACAAACAATATATGTCATTCTAAAAACTGCGTTGGATGTTATTTCAAACACATCAGTTGAAATGAACAACAATATTTTGGCAGTAATCAACGGCGAGTTTGGCGCAAACCTTGAACTCAGCGACGGGAAAATTGCAAAATTGTCCGCAAACTATAAAGATTACTCAATTGAAACAACATTTGAATATAAAGAGTTTGCACAAACAACAGTTACATCCGACGACTATATCGACGCAATGCAACTTGTTCGCGTCGCAAAGAATTTTGCAAATTATGCAAAGGACGGAATTTTTGCTACATTTGCAGCCACCTATGAGGGCGTCAGCGTAAACGGGCAAGTCAATGTAATTGGCAAAGATATAGCAGTTGCAGCAGTCGCAACATACGGCGAATATAAAGTAAATCTTGTGTTTGCCGATAATGTTGTATATGCTTCAGCGCTTGGCGCAAATGTTAAGTTCGCACTCAGCGATATTGACAAGGTTAAAGAACTCTTGAACACGCTAAATATCACAATGCCGCAAATGCCAAACGTGGCGGTTGATGCAAACAAAATTTTGAGTGTCATTAATAAATTGTATCTAGCATACACAGGTGACAAAATCAGTGCAACATATGATGATTTTGAAGTTTCGCTTGACATTGCAAATGACAACCTCAGTGGCGCAAAACTTTCAAAGAGTGGCGCGGAATTGTTTGCAATCGACTTTGTCGCAAACAAAAACGACATAAGCGTCGCTAATGCGGATGAATACCTTGACATTACGCAATTGTTCCCACTTGTAGAACCTGCGTTGAATACAATCAAGGCAAACAACTTTAGCGGAAGCGCTGTATTGAAAGCAAGTGTCAATAATCAAGAAATTGAAGCAAATATTGACTACAAAATTTCAATTACGGACGGAAATATTAAAGCAAATATCATCCTTACAATGTACGGCATAACAATTAATGTTACATACATTGATAACATAATCTATGCCACAGCAGGGGAACTTGCAATCAGTGCAAACATTAATGAACTTGACAAAGTTGTTGCATTTATTGAAAACAACTTTGGAAAAATCGACGCGCAAATGCCAAATGTTAGCGCTGAAAACATCGTGGACATTTTGAAAACAGTTGCAAGTGCGCTAAACGTCAGTGACTTGAGTTTTGTCAACACAATTGAAGTCGCAAATAACAGTGTAAGCATCCAAATCGGAAAAATCGGTTTGACACTCAATTTTGCTAAAACGATTATGGGTGGCGAAATTGAAATCAACGATTTGAACGTCGAAAAAATCACTATCGACAGTTTGAATCTCGAACTTTCAGTTCGCACTGACGCAATCGTCGTCGCAAAACCAGCGCGCGACTTTGTCGACATCAACGACATTTTGAGTGTCGTCGATAGCGCAATTGCGACAGTAAAAAGCAACGCAATCAGCGGACAAATCGACTTGCAAATTATGGATGGTGTCGTTTCAATCGACGGAATTAGTCCTGAAGAATTGCACTTTATCGTAAATTACAACTATAGTTACAATAGTGGAAACATCAAGTTTGATGCAAGCACTGAACTTTTGGGCAATACACTCACAGTTGTGCTTATTGATAAGGTAATCTATGTTTCATATCAAGACATCAATCTTTGCGCAGCAATCGAAAATTTTGGAAACCTCCAAATGAATGCGGAAGTTTCGCAACAACAAATAATTGACTACATAAAACTTGCAATTACAAATATTTCACTCGGTTATAGCAACAATACTTTGACAGTGTTTGCTAGCAACCTTGGCAGCATTGATAGCGCAGTATTGGATATCACAACTCAAAACGGAATGCTATCAAACGTTTCACTTGTTTGCGACTACGCAAGAGTAAATGTCACATTCAATGCAGTCGAAAATTACACCGATGTTACATTAAAAGAAAACTACGTAAATGCTGAAAATCTTGTCGAACTTGTCAAAAACATCATCGACATTGTATCGCAAAAGCAAATTTATGCTGAAATTAATTTGAGCGTCGGCGAATACTCAATTAGTGGGCTTGTAAACTACAGTGAACTAGGTTTGCAAGCGCAAATTTCGACGCAAATTTTTGGCAAAAACCTTGACGTAAAATTGCTTGAAAATACAGTATATGCAACCTTTGACGGCTTGAAAATCAAGTTTAGTCTAAATGATATTGACAAAGTCGTTGCGCTTGTAAATAAAGCACTTGGCGACAGCCAAACAAGCGCGTCGCAAGTTAATGTTGTAATTGATAAAGCACTTGTTGAAAAGTACTTGAAGAAAGTGCGCTTAGGGTACGACGGCGAAAGAATAACTGCCAAAGTTGCAAACTTTGACTTGAAAGATTTTGGGCTTGATTTTGCTAGTCTCGACCTTTCAAAATTTGGCATTGACCTAAATCGCCTCGCAAGCGGCGAAATCAACGTCGTCGCCGACTGCCAAAACAATACACTAAACGGCGCAAGCGTTTCAATCAACGATTATGCAAATGTTGCTGTGAAATTTGATAGAACACCTTGCGACATCGACCAAAATACAAACGGATACTTTGATATAATCGCATTCTTGCCATTCATCGAGCCGTTTATCGACGGATATTTGTCAGGAATGTTTGGCACAATGACAGTTTCCGCACCGCAAATTGAAAAGTTTGTAGGCGAACTCACAATTGACTATATCATCAATAGTAATGGCGTTCAATTAAATACAACGATATTCAATCAAAAAGTTTCCGCAGCATTGGTAGACAATATCGTATATCTTGAAATTAGCGGATTAAAATACAAGTTTGGAATCAATGAAATCAGTGACATTATCGACCTAGTTTGCCGTGAATTTGACATCACAATAGAAAACAATTCACAAGAAAAAATTAGCCTTGACAATATTCATTTGGGTGACATTAGTTTTGAACTTTTGAACGACAAAAACTTGCAAATCACCTACAAAGATTTGATTTTGCAACTGAGCCTTGAAAACGGATTTGTTGCAAGCATCGAATATGACGACATAGCCGTTTCGCTCACGCAAAGCGTTGGCAACAAAGCAATCGTGCTTGCAAGTGCGGATGAATATTTGCCACTTTCAAGCGTGATTGAAAAGGCAAGTTCAATATACTCAATCGTAAATAACGGCAAAATCGCATTCACATTTGATTTGACTTACGACGCAATGAACTTTGCGGGCGGCGCAAGCGTTGACTTCAAAACGTTTATGCAAACGCAAAACATTGCCGACCTAAAAGTCAGCGCAAAACTTGTAGCGTTTGAAAAAACAATTACCATCGACCTACAAAACGGCGTCATTTATGCAAGCCTTGACGGAATGAAAATTCAAGTCGCGCTCAGTGAAATTGATACACTCATAGAGTGGGCTGAAAAAGAATTTGGCGTCACAATTGACACAAATACAAATATTGATTTTGACATTAATACATTCATTAAATTAATTACCCAAAATGGATTAAATGAAATTAATATTGATACAAATTTGGTAAATGTAGTACTTGCATTTATCGACAATGACATTCAATTAATTAGCGTTGTATATGACAAAATTAGCGCAAAAATCGAAATTGCAAATAATTTTGAAATTTGCGACATAACTGCTGAAAATTACAGTAAAGTTACCGATATTTTACCAGTATGCAGCAGAATTTTGCAAGTATACCGCACAAAAGCAATCGCGCTTGACGCACAAGTCAGCGCAAAATTGCTTGGCTACGACCAACAAATCGACGCAAGTTTGAGCATTGACTATAGCGACAAAATCAAAGTCGATTTGGTAGCGGAATTTAAAGGACTCTCCGTCACAATTCACGTGCGCGGCAGCACAATCTATGTCGACTTTGCAAACTTGAAAGTTCAGTTTGTCGAAAAAGATTTGTTGCAAATTGTAGACTTTGCTAACCGCAATTTTGGGGCAAACTTGGTAGTGCCAATGGAAAGTAATGTCGAAGGCAATATGGTTGTCGACTTCATTAATAAAAACTTTAACTTAGGGTTTGAACTTCCATACTTTGGGAACATCAAAACAAGCACGAGTGATATGAGTCTTGACAAAATCATCGACACAATCAAAAAACTTGACCTTTCAAAATTTGGCACATTCGCGCTAAACGAAAATGTGTTTGATATGAACATCGCGTCAGGTTCAATCAACCTCGACATTTCAAAAATCTTGGATGTTGTCGCTGACTTTGAATCAATTAAAGCAAATGTTTCAATAATTGCGACAAGTGACGCAGTCAAACTCGCTAAAATAAACGGGCAAGACTACGCAACAGTCGAAGAATTGTTGAACACAATCCAATGTGTCATCGATACTTTGAACACGCAAAAGTATACAGTCAGCGCAAGCACACAAGTATACGACGGGCAAACAAAGCGTTTCGACGGCTCAATCAATGCAAGCCTTGATATTAGTGGGGAACAAAAATTATTCCACGGAAATGCAACGCTTCACGGCGAAAAAGATATTGCAGTTACGCTTGACTTTGACGGCACATATATCTATGTAAACTACAGCGGACTCAAAGTAAAAATTCACAAAACAAATATTCAAGAAATTCTGGGTATTGTCTTGGCAGTGTTCGGCTACGACATCAATAGCCTTGGAATTTTTGACAAAGTCGACCTCGGTGATTTGAACTTTGACAACTTCAAAGATGCAATGCCAACACTCGACTTTGGCGATCCATTCGCAATGCTCAAAATTGTTGAAAGCATCAACTATTCAAACGGCGCTCTCACAATTTGCCTCGACGGCAAAAAGATTAGCGGCAACGAAAATGCGCAAACAATGACACTAAATATCGTCACAGCAAACGGCAAACTCAGCCACTTTGACCTAAATAATATGTATACAGGTGTCACATCTAGCGAATACTTTAATCTCAACATTGACTTTGTCGATTTTGAGGAAGTTCCTGCAATTGAGGGCAACTACTTTGACATCAGTAGCATCAGCAACTTGCTGAAAGGCGTCATCAACACCTCGGAACTCAACGACTATCACATTACCGCATCCTTAGATGTTAAAATGGATATCGTTAATCTTCCTATAAATTGGAATATTCCACTTGAAATAAAGGTGAAAATCATAGATAAAAAGCCATTGATTTACGCTTCTTTAGGTGAAATACCAGTTGTAGTGGCAGTAAATAATACTGACTCGGGTATAAAGATTGTAAAAAATAGAATGGCATACGTTTACTACTATGATGAATACGTCTATGTTCAAGTCAAAGAAAAACACTATAGCAAAGATTTTGAAAAAAGAGTGAAAGTGCATTATACTACATTTATAAATGATGTAGGGTACTATTTGCAGTATATTACTGGGTTCACAGACTCAATTATGAGTGCTATTAATGAATCATTGCAAAAAGCAAAGAATAGGGAAACTCCTATAGATATGGGAAATGTTTTGCTTGATTATAATAACAATAATGGTAGCTATAATGTAAAACTCAATTTGAAAGAAATTTCAAACGATGACAAACTTGATTCAATCGAATTTAGTATTAAACCTTCATATATTGAATCAGCACAAAAAGAATATGTAACTGACTTGACTATGAAAATGATTATGCCACTTGCAAACAGTGTTAATATGAATCTTGAATGCAATGATATGAAACTTATTGATATCGGCAAGGTGCTTGACATAAATAACGTGCTGTCTTATGTAAACTCATATACCTATGATGAGGGGGCTGAATGGGTTTATGATGATAGTAAATGGCAGTGCAAGAAAACAGTTTCATACACAATGAGTTTTGAGCCAAACGGCGGCGCAGCGGTATCCAATATCACAAGCGCGCCGAGTGCAAAACTCAACTTGCCAACCTATTCAAATCGTGAAGTTGTCGACGGCAACACAAAAACAACCTACCGTTTCGACGGCTGGTACACAAGCGAAGCATTTGACGACGGCACCGAGTTTACAAGTGACAAAATGCCACGTCACGACACGAAATTGTACGCAAAATGGACGGCGGTTGACCGCGTCAATAAGTACACGCTCACATTCGTCACAAACGGCGGCGCGGATGTTGCAAACATTAATGAATATGAAAACTATTCAATAGAACTTCCAACATATGAAGATAGAGTTGTAATCACTGACACCGAAAAAACAACTTATCACTTTGTCGGCTGGTATACAAGTGAAACATTTGACGAAAATACAAAGTTTGACGCAACTTCAATGCCTAGCCAAAACTTGACCCTATACGCTAAGTGGGAAGTTGTCAGCAACTACCAAAAGCAAACAATCAACTTTATTGACGGCGACCAAGTTGTTCGCACAATCTCTGGCTTCTATGGCGACGAAATAGTGCTTTCGAGCCTAGAGAACAAAGAAGTTTCGACAACTACATCGTACTCACTTTATGAGTTCGACGGGTGGTTTAAGTCAACGACATACGAAATTGAAACCTTGTTTGAAAGCAATTTGATGCCTAACGAAAGTTTCGATTTGTACGCAAAATGGAATTTGATTGTTTCAAAGCAAACGTTAACATTGTTTGACGGCGAAACAAAAATTGATACAATAATGGCAACCGCAGGGGAAAGCATAGCGCTTCCAAACTACGATACGCAAGTTATTGACGACCTAGCAAGCCACACAAGAACAACGCGCACATTTGTGGGCTGGTTCACAACTCCAAACTTTGTCGACGGCACAATATTTAGTGCTTCGCAAATGCCAGAAAATGGAACATACCTATATGCAAAATGGGATGAAAAGATTGACACAATCTATTCAATCAAAGTCATCAATGCAGGCTCTGCTATCTATGACGAAGTCGTCGTCAGCGGAACAGTGATTGATATGGCAACATTTGACGCATACAACGACTCGACATTAGTTTATACAAGTGCGAACTTCGACGAAAGCACAAAAGTTGACAACTTTACCGTTTCAGCCGATAGCACGTGGTATTTGAGAAACAAATTCAGCGTCACAGTTTCATCGCAATACACATCTAGTTTGACGGACGCATATTCACAAACTTATGAATTATACGAAGGTTCAAGCGTAGCACTTCCACAATACGCAATGCTTTCAAAGGACTTTGGTTCATATACAAGTGAGTACACATTTGGTGGTTATAAACTAGGCAAAACAACAATCACAACAAAGATTGCTCTAACACCAAACGGCAATTGCGAATACGTCGCAATTTGGACTGAAACACAATGGTGCACAGTCATATTTGACAACACCGCGTGGGTACAACCAAGCAGTTGGAAGTTTGGGACGTATAATGGAGACAATTTCTCAAGCGTTTCTAATACTAATGGAACAAATAAAATTAGAATACTGCGAAATAGTGTATTGACATTTAGTGATTACGTTGTGACTTGTAAAGCCACATATGGAATAACATATAATTTCAAGTCAATTGGGTGGGAGAAAGACGTAAAGAATGTTAATACAAATACAATAAACAAGTATGACAATAAAAGTGTTGTAATAAGTTCAAATGTTACATTAAAGCCAGTTTGGGCGAGTGCTTAATCTTCTTTAACATAGTTAGTCGTCTTACGGACAACTACAAAATCAACAAAAAATAGAAATTGCGAAAGCGGTTTCTATTTTTTTTTCGTTTGCCAGTGGTTTTGCTTAAGTTTTGCACGGGTTTAGGCTAAGCGTGACAAAATTTGCGCATTGCAACAATTTTATATAAAACAATTGCATTTTGTGAGAAAAATTTGGTATAATAAAAACAAAGTGACGGCGGATAGTATGCGCGACGCCATAATTTTTTTGCGTGGCGCATTATCAAGCAGTTAAATGGAAGGAAAAATGTTAAAAATTGAAAATTTATCATACAAAGTAGGAAATCAAGAAATACTGAAAGGTATTGATTTTGAGTTTGAAAAGGGAAAGTTTTACGTAGTCACAGGGCATAACGGCGCGGGAAAATCTACGCTTGCAAAGTGCCTTATGGGGCTATACAAAGCGGGCGGAAAAATTACACTAGACGGGCAGGACATAACGGGCAAATCAATTGACGAGCGCGCGCATATGGGAATGGGTTTTGCTTTCCAACAACCTGTCACATTCAAGGGGGTTCGCGTCATAGATATTCTAAAGATTTCGGGCAAAAAATTACCAGACTTTGAAAGCGTCTTGAAAAAGGTCGGGCTTGAGCCAAGCGAATACTTGTACCGCGAACTCAACACAACGCTTTCGGGTGGCGAACTCAAGCGCGTTGAACTCGCTAGCGTCCTGCTCCGCGATATATCGGTCGGTATCTTTGACGAACCCGAAGCAGGTATTGATATTTGGAGTTTCAACAACCTCAGCAAAGTTTTCTCCGAGTTTCGCAACAGTGAAAGAACAATGATTGTCATCAGTCACCAAGAAAGAGTGATGAAACTCGCCGACGAAATTATTTTAATGAAAGACGGTAAAATTGAAAAATTTGGCGTGCGCGACGAAATGTTAGGGACGCTAAACGCCGACTAAAATTTAATATAAAAAGCGTATATATAATAGCGTATATATATAATAAGGAATAATATGGTTGAAGATATTGAGAAAATAAAAACAGAAATACTGCAAAAGATTGCGGACATCAAGGAGTTCCCGCAAGGCGCACACAACTTGCGCCTAAACGGCAAGGGGGTCGAACGCGTCAATTCCGAAAACATAGAAATTGTGCCAAAGGAAAACGGAACAGGAATTGACATATATGTCAAGCCAAACACAAAAAATGAGTCCGCGTACATACCCGTCATTTTGACTGAGGGCGGACTCAATGACGAAGTATACAACGACTTTCACATCGGCGAAAATGCCGACGTTGTCATAGTCGCAGGGTGCGGCATCCACAACCACACGCAGCACGATTCGTCGCACAACGGCATCCACACTTTCTATCTTGAAAAGGGCGCGCGCGTCAAGTACGTCGAAAAGCACTACGGACACGGACAAAGCGTCGGGAAAAAGAACCTCAGTCCGCTCACGCAAGTGTTTTTAGAGGAGGGCGCTACAATGATTATGGACACCTTGCAACTTGAGGGCGTCGACTACGCAATCCGCACCACAAAAGGCGAACTAAAGGATAAGGCAACATTTATCATCAATGAAAAAATTTTGACGCAAAAAACACAGTTTGCGTCGTCCGTGTTTGATGTCAAACTTATCGGTGCAGGCGCGTCCACAAAAATCACATCACGCGCCGTCGCAAAAGACGAATCTAATCAAGAGTTTCACTCAAACGTGACAGGCACTTGCGAATGTTTTGGGCACGTCGAATGCGACGCCATTTTGATGAACAAAGCGCAAATTATCGCAATTCCGCAAATCTCCGCGCTCTCAAGTGACGCACGCCTCATCCACGAGGCAACAATCGGCAAAATCGCGGGCGCGCAATTAGAAAAACTGCTCACGCTCGGGCTAAACGAAAAGGAAGCGGAAGACTTTATCATAAACGGCTTTTTGAGTTAGGGATAAAAAATTGTGACAAAATTGCAAATGCGTCTTGACAAATTCCAAAAAATTGGTATAATATAGCCAAAAGAGGGTTGAAATGTCATTTAATTTTACATCAGAAAGAGACCAAGTTTTAAAAGTCCTTATGACCGAAAGAGAAAAGGCTCGTATGGAAGCCGAATCAGTCAAAGATTCATTTGAAATTTTGGACGCTTTGAAGAGAATTTATAAAGTAAAAATTTCTAGTACCGTTGAAGCACTGGAGGAGTATGAAAGGCTCGGTGCACCCGAAGGAGTACTAAAACGAATTTTAAATGCTGAAGAGTACTATATTCTATTAAATCAAACATTGTTGCTTGCAACAATCACGCACGAAGAAATGGTAAACCTAAACAAACAAATTTGTATTAGATTTAAAATGTATCTTGGGCAAACACTCACAAAAGAGGAACAAAGCGCGTACATCCAATACAGTATGCAAGACTTAAACGAAATGTTGAGATACATATATGTTTGGGATATCGACCACGGACTTCAAGCGCGAATTAAATCTTTAACAAATGCTGCACCTTATGATAGAGTAACGCTACAGCCTGAAGCGATGCACGCTTTTGCTATCAATGGCTATTTGCCGTACTTTGAGCGCGTGCGAGATTTGTACTTTACTGCGTCAAAAGATTTGGCTTATTTTGCACAAGTCACATTTTTCAAGCACTTTGACATCTTGAAAAAGAATATGGACAGTCTCAACGAGGTTATGCACTACAAGCCTATTCATAGTTATGACTATGACGACGGCGCTCGCGACCCTATCGGCTATTCAGTGGATAAAGAGTATTACAACCAGTTCTATAACGAAATGGTCGCAAAATATAAACAAAATCTTGCAAAAATAAGAAGTAATGAACAAGGAAGGGAATTGTAATGGAAGTAAACAAAGATATGCGCATCGCAGATGTTTTGGAAATTTCGCCAGAAACTGCTGAAATTTTTATGGGCTTTGGAATGCATTGTTTTGCTTGCCCAATGGGTTCAATGGAAACGTTGGAAGAAGCCGCAGCAGTTCACGGAATTGACCTTAATGAATTGTTAAAGAAACTAAACGATTTCATCAACAAAAAATAGGAGGATAAAAAAATGGCAAAAGTAGAAGAAAAGGAAAAGAAACCTGTAGACCTAGGGGAAGAAAGAACAATGACTCCGCCCGAATCACAAAAGCCAGTAACGCCACCAGCACCACCAGCGGACGACAAAAAGAACGTTGAAAAGCCTGAAAGTACTGAAAAATCGGAAGAAAAGAAAGACGAAAAAAGTACCGACAAAAAAGAAGACAAAAAAGCGGATAAGAAAGAAGAAAAGAAAGACGAAGCCGCAAAGAAGGCTGACGACTCTAAAAAGGCTGCAAATAAGACTGAGTCAAGTGCGGATGCGAAAGATGAGCAATCTATTGCGCCATATGCTCAGCCATCTATGGAATATCCACGCCCTGAGTCATTGAAGCCGATGTCTGCATATGATAATTTTGATAAAGACAACAAATTGAATTTGAACACGCATAAAAGAAACAAAAAGTCAAAAACTCCAATTAGAGATTTCATTGCCGAAGCGTGCGATATGAAAGGCTATAAAAAGAGCGATAAAGATAAAGCCACAATGTCGAAAAAACTTGCGCTCGCAAATGTGCTTTGGATGGGTGCAAAACTAACAGTCGCCTGCACAGTATTTGGACCAATCGTAGGCAGTTGGCTTGTCGCACAATATACAAACAAGGATAAAGCAAGCGCAATAGAGGGCAAAATGCAAAACACAGTTAAGTTCTTTACACTTTAATTGCGCTGTGGGCTATTAAGCCACTTTCGCGTTTTTGCCGCGAAAAACTTAGCGATAAAGTGGCATTAACCACACAAAATATAAGGCACATAGTCATTTTGACTATGCGCCTTTTTTAGTGCAAAAACTAGAATTAAAATAATGTCAAATACAAGCAGTGATAATGAGTTAACAATAGGTTCGACAACGGTCACTGCAACACCAAAAAGCTCCGACGGGCAATATAGTTACTCATTCTTAAATTGGACAGGTATACCAAGCGGTGGCAAAGTAGTTGGCGATGTGACAATAACCGCGAACTTCACAAGAACAGAAGAGTCACATAGTTTGACAATAACGTTACAATCTAATACCGAAAGGGAATATATAGTATATATACTAGGAAGCAATGGGAACCCGACAAGGCAATTGGTTATGAAAAACGGAGATAGTTATACAATTGAAGGGCTAAATCAAGGAGAAAAGTTCTCAATCTTAGTAGCGGAAACATTGTATACAAAATGCACAATTAAGGACACAACGGCAAACACAACGGAACAAACGCGCAAGAAAACATATGAAAGTGGCGTGAGTGCAAATACTAACATAGAGATAACAATTTCTGGCGCTGGGAATGTCAACAATTGGGCAGTAGTATAATGTGGCTAAAGCAATAATCATAAGTTGTTATAACAATTATTTGGTAGTGACGGACCTGCTCCATTATTAATGAGATAAAATTTAATAAGTCAATATAGGAAAGCTGTCCTCATTTTGAGGGCAGTTTTTATATGTTCAACACATAGAAAAAATGTACTATAAAATTGTTTAAAAAAACTTAAAAAACTTTGTCAAAAGGGTTGACTTTTCTTTGCAAATAGAGTATAATCTAAACACTGTGAATGGGATGAAGTTGGAAGTTACTATTAAGATGCTAGTCTTAGTGGAGAATTTCAATGGACAAATGTCTAGAAAAATTTAGGCGACTAATCTATTACATAATTTTTTATTTTTTTTAATTCACAGATAAGATACACACGGGCAAGTGTATTAAAAATAAAAAATTTTCTTGCCGAAAGTAGATTAGGATAGGAGGAAACAATTTATGGCAACAACAAAAATTAGAATCAAGTTGAAATCATATGACCACAACTTGATTGATGCGGCTGCTAATAAAATAGTCGATGCAGCGCAAAAATCGGGCGCGCAAATTTCTGGCCCGATTCCACTTCCAACACAAAAGGAAGTCGTAACAATCATAAGAGCTCCGTTTAAGTACAAAGACTCACGTGAGCAATTTGAAATCAGAACACACAAACGCTTGATTGATATCTACAGTCCATCATCAAAGGTTGTCGATAGTTTGACAAAACTTGACTTGCCAGCCGGTGTCGATATCAAGATAAAGCTCTAATTTAGTAAGGAGAGAATTATGGAAAAAGCAATTTTAGGAAAAAAATTGGGTATGACACAGGTTTTCGCAGACAACGGAACTGTAATTCCTGTAACAGTCATTCAAGCGGGCCCGTGTTATGTTGCGCAAGTTAAAACTGTTGAAACTGATGGCTACAACGCAATCGTTGTTGGTTTTGAAGACAAAAGAGAAAAACTTGTGAATAAACCAGAAATGGGGCTCTTCAAAAAGGCAGAAATCACACCAAAGAAATACCTTCGTGAATTCAGGCTTGAAAACGCTAGCGAATATAAGGTTGGTCAAGAAATTAAATGCGACATTTTTAATGCTGATGAACTTGTTGACGCAAGCGCACTTTCAAAAGGTCACGGATTCAGTGGTATGATTAAGAGATGGAATGCTCATCACCAAAGAAATACTCACGGTGGTAACAAGGTTCACAGAGCAGTTGGTTCACTTGGCGCAAGTACTGCAGTGGCAAGAGTCCGTCCGGGGCGTCATATGCCGGGGCAATATGGAAACGTTAGAAAAACTGTTTTGAACCTAACAGTTGTAAAAGTCGACACAGCACGTAACCTTATTTTGGTTAAGGGCGCTGTTCCAGGTGCACGCGGTGCATTGGTGACACTAAAAGACGCTGTAAAGGCATAAGGAGAAAACTATGGCAAAAATAGATGTATTCGATATGACGGGTGCTAAAGCAGGAACATTGACACTTAGCGACGAAGTTTTTGGCGCTGAGTACAATGAAGCATTGATTCACCAAGTTGTCAAAGCATACCTTGCAAACCAACGTCAAGGCACAAAGAGCGCGCTCACACGTAGCGAAGTTCGCGGACACGCAAAGAAGCCTTGGAGACAAAAGGGAACAGGTCGTGCTCGTCACGGTTCTACAAAGGGACCACAATGGAGAGGTGGCGGTGTTGTATTTGCACCAAAGCCACGCGATTTCTCACAAAAAATCAACAAACAAATGAAGAGAGCAGCATTCATCAGTGCTATCAGCACAAAGCTCGCTCAAAATGACATTATTGTTGTAAACGAATTGAAATTGAACGCTCCTAAAACTAAAGAAATGAAAAAGCTTTTGGACAATTTCAAAGTCAATAAGAGTGCGCTTGTTGTTTTAAAGGGAAGCGATGAGAGTGTTAGCCGTGCAAGCGGAAACATTCCAAAGGTTAACGTTTGCGACAGTGATTTGTTAAATGTTTACCAAATTGTTGCAACGAATAAACTTATTCTTACGCAAGAAGCCATCAAATCTATCGAGGAGGCTTATAAGGCATAATGAACGCTTACGATATTATTAGAAAACCGCTTTTGTCTGAAAAGTCATATGCTGACATTCAAAGCAAAAAATATTGGTTCATCGTTGACAAAGACGCAACTAAAGTTGACGTAAAGAACGCGGTTGAAGAAATTTTTAAAGTAAAAGTTGCAAAGGTTACAACGGCAGTTATGCCTGGGAAACCAAAGACACACAAAGCAGGGAAGAAAAAGTCTATTGATATTACAACTTCGGAATACAAAAAGGCTTGCGTTACTCTTACTAAAGAGAGCAAGGCTATTGAGTTCTTTGAGAGTCTAAGTTAAGGAGGAAAAAATAATGGCAGTAAAAAGACATAATCCGACAACTCCGTCAATGCGTTTCATTGTTACTTCTTCCTTTGAGGAAATCACAAAGACAACGCCGGAAAAGTCATTGCTTGCTACAAAGAAAAGAAAAGCAGGTAGAAACAATCAAGGCAAAATTACAGTTCGTCACCAAGGTGGCGGCGCTAAAAAGCACTACAGAATCATCGACTTCAAGAGAAATAAGGACGACATCAGGGCAAAAGTTGTTGCTATTGAGTACGATCCTAACCGCTCTGCATACATTGCATTGCTTCAATATGTAGACGGCGAAAAGAGATACATTCTCGCTCCAGTTGGTTTGACAGTTGGTGCTGAAGTTATGAGCGGTGAAAATGCTGAAATCAAAGTTGGTAATGCACTTCCACTTGCTAAAATTCCAGTCGGTTCAATTGTTCACAACATTGAATTGCATCCAGGTAGAGGCGGTCAATTTGCGCGTTCAGCAGGGATTAGCGCACGTTTGATGGCTAAAGAAGGCAACTACGCAACACTCAAAATGCCTTCAGGCGAAATGAGAATGGTTCTTGCAACTTGCCGCGCAACAATCGGGCAAGTCGGCAACGTCGACTATTCTAACACAAAAGTCGGAAAAGCAGGGGCAAATCGTCACAGAGGTGTTCGTCCAACAGTTCGTGGTTCTGCTATGAACCCAGTTGATCACCCTCACGGCGGTGGTGAAGGTAAAGCGCCTATTGGTAGAAAGAACCCTATGACTCCATGGGGCAAACCTGCTCTTGGCTTGAAAACCCGCAAGAAAACGAAATCCAACAGATTGATAGTTAAAAGGGCTAAATAAGGTGAAGGAAAATGAGTAGAAGTTTAAAGAAAAAACCTTTCGTTGAAGAAAGATTGATGAAACGCGTTCAAGAAATGAATGCGAGTGGCCAAAAGAAAGTCATCAAGACTTGGTCAAGGTCATCAACGATTTATCCAGAATTTATTGGACATACAATCGCTGTTCACAACGGGAAAAAGTTTATTCCTGTATATTGTTCTGTTGAATTAGTTGGACATAAGTTGGGTGAATTTGCACCTACAAGAACATACCGCGGTCATGCTGGCGACAAAACAGCAAAAAAGGGTAAGTAAGGAGAAATATAGATGGCAAAAAGAATTAGAGAAAAAGCCCTCAAACGTGCAGAAAACAAAGACAAAAGACCTTGCGCTACTGCTAAATACGTGCGCATTAGTCCATCAAAAGTCAACCTTGTACTAAGCACAATTAGAGGTAAAAAAGTTGACGAAGCCCTCGCTATTCTCAAGTATCTTCCTAATGGCGCTAGCGAAGAAGTTTACAAGGTTGTAAAGAGTGCTGCAGCAAATGCGGAAAACAACTTGGGAATGAGCAGAGACGAACTCGTGGTTAGCGAAGCGTATGCAAATGCTGGCCCAACATTGAAAAGAATACTTCCACGTGGCCGTGGAAGTATGGATGTGATTTTGAAGAGAACAAGCCACATCACAGTTAAATTAGCACAAGAAGGAGGGGCAAAGTAACTATGGGTCAAAAAGTAAGTCCACATGGACTCAGAGTTGGTATCAACAAGGGTTGGAGTTCAGTATGGTATGCTGACAAAGCAGACTTTGCTAAAAATCTCCTTGAGGATAGTAAAATTAGAGAAGCATTGAAATCAAAGTATTACAATGCAAACATTTCAAGCATCGAAATCGAAAGAACTGATTCAAAGTTGATTGTCAACATTAACACTGGTCGTCCGGGTATGTTGATTGGTCAAAAAGGTGCTGGAATTGAAGAAATTAAAAAGGTACTTGCTAAAGTAACAGACTGCAAAAACATTATTTTGAACATCAAGGAAGTCAAGAGAGTCGACCTTGATGCGCAACTTATTGCCGAAGGCATTGCAATGCAACTTGAAAAACGTGTTGCATTCAAGCGCGCAATTAAAGATGTTATGCCACGCGTTATGAAAGCAGGCGCTGAGGGTGTTAAAATCACAGTTGGCGGACGTTTGAACGGGGCAGAAATTGCTCGCAGCGAAAGCTTCCACTTGGGGTCACTTCCTTTGCAAACATTGCGTGCCGACATTGACTACGGTACAGCAAGCGCACACACAACATATGGCGTTGTCGGCGTTAAAGTTTGGGTTTATAAAGGAAACATCCTTGGAAAGAAAAACAAGACACAAAAAACAACTGAAATGGGAGGAAACGAATAATGTTAATGCCCAAAAGAGTGAAACACAGAAAGCAATTTCGTGGTAGAATGACTGGAAAGGCAACAAGAAACAACAAAATCGCTTATGGCGATTATGCACTTGTTGCACTTGAGTCTGGTTGGATTACAACCAACCAAATTGAAGCGATAAGAGTCGCTGCAAACCGTTATATGAAAAGACAAGGGCAATTGTGGGTGAAAATATTCCCTCACAAGCCTATTACAAGTAAGCCTCTCGGCGTTCGTATGGGTGGTGGTAAAGGACAACCAGAACAATGGGTAGCGGTGGTTAAGCCTGGTAATATTATTATGGAACTTGGCGGAGTTTCTGAAGAAGTCGCTAAGGAAGCATTAAGACTAGCAAGCCACAAACTTCCAGTATTGACAAAGTTTGTCAAGAGAGAAGAACAAAATAATGAAGAAGGTGGGAGAGCGTAATGAAAGCAAAAGATTTGAAAGAATTAACAACTGACGAACTTGAAAATAAGTACAAAGCGCTTAAAAGCGAACTCTTTAACTTGAGATTCTCTCACGCAACGGGGCAACTTGCTAATCCAATGCAAATAAATAACACCAAAAAGGATATTGCAAGAGTTTTGACAATCTTGAAACAAAGACAAAGTCAAAATTCTAGCAATAACTAATGGGAGGGTCTAAGATGGAAAACACACAAAGAAACGACCGCAAAATCCGTGAGGGTATCGTGGTAAGCGATAAAATGGATAAAACCATTGTTGTTGAAGTTAGAAGCAGAAAACACTCAAAAGTTGGTAAAGTTATGAACAGTACAAAGAAGTACAAAGTTCACGATGAAAACAATGAGTGCGAGGTTGGCGATAGAGTCGAAATCGCTGAAACAAGACATTTGAGCAAGGACAAATTCTTCAGACTTGTCAGAATTATTGAAAAGAAGAAGTAATCTATCAGGAGGAAATTATGATTCAACCACAATCAATATTAAAGGTTGCTGACAACACTGGTGCAAAAACAGTTATGTGCATTC
Source organism: uncultured Clostridia bacterium (assembly GCA_937914725.1). Classification (GTDB taxonomy): domain Bacteria; phylum Bacillota; class Clostridia; order Christensenellales; family UBA1242; genus CAKVOD01. The sequence goes on from CALDMJ010000182.1 coordinate 23,274, forward strand.
GTGTTCTTGGCGGTTCACACAGAAAAAGTGGAAACATTGGCGACATCATTGTAGCATCTGTTAAAACTGCGACTCCTGGTGGCGTCGTAAAGAAAGGCGATGTTGTCAAATGCGTTATTGTTCGTTCAGTTAGTGGTATGCGCCGTGAAGATGGTTCATATATCAAATTTAGCGATAACGCAGCAGTTATCATCGATAAAGATAAACAACCACGTGGGACTCGTATTTTCGGACCTGTTGCAAGAGAAATCCGTGACGCAGGTTACTTGAAGATATCAAGTCTTGCTCAAGAGGTACTATAAGGGAGGAGAATATGGCAAAATTAAGCGTAAAGAAAGGCGACAATGTGCTCGTTATTGCCGGTAAAGACAAAGGCAAGACTGGAAAAGTTTTGGTTTCCTACCCTAAGGATAATAGAGTACTTGTTGAAAAAGTAAACATTGTGACAAAGGCTAAAAAGCCAAAGAGCGCACAAGAAAAAGGCGGAATTTTCAAAGAAGAAGCGCCTATCGATGCATCAAACGTAATGGTTCTTTGCCCAGCGTGCGGTAAAGCAACAAGAGTTGCACACGCAGTCGTTGACGGAAAGAAGGTTCGTGCCTGCAAAAAATGCGGCGGCAGCCTAGACGTTGCTAAAGCAAAAAAAGTAGCAAAGAAAGAAAAGTCGAAAGCAAAAGCAGAAAAAACTGACGCTCCTGCTAAAAATGCAGAAGAAGGTTCTCAAGAATAATAGGAATCAACCCGTAGGAGGAAAAAATGGCAAAAACTGAAATGCCAAGACTTCAAGAGAAATATATCAACGAAGTTAGAAAAAACCTTATGGCTGAACTTGGCTATAAGAACATTAATGAAGTTCCAAAACTCGAAAAAATTGTTTTGAATATGGGACTTGGTGATGTCAAAGACAACTCAAAGTCTTTCAACCAAACAGTTGAAGAACTAGGGCTAATTTCTGGGCAAAAACCTATTGTTACAAAAGCAAAAAAATCAATTTCAAACTTCAAATTGAGAGAAAAACAAAATGTTGGCGCTAAGGTTACTTTGCGTGGAACAAATATGTATGAATTTTTTGACAGATTTGTATCAATAGTTCTTCCACGTGTCCGTGACTTTGATGGCGTATCAACAAAATCATTTGACGGCAGAGGAAATTATAACCTAGGTGTCAAAGAACAATTGATTTTCCCTGAAATCAGTTATGAAAATATTGAAAAAGTAAGGGGACTTGATATTTGTTTCGTAACAACTGCAAAATCTAATGAAGAGGCAAAGGCATTGCTTACAGCACTTGGTATGCCTTTCAAAAAGTAGGAGGAAATAATGGCTAGAAAAGCGTTGGTTGTAAAACAACAAAGAAAACAAAAATTCTCGACGAGAGAATATACTCGTTGCGCTATCTGTGGGCGTCCTCATGCAGTTTTGAGAAAATATGGAATATGCAGAATTTGCTTCCGTGAATTGGCTTATAAGGGCGAAATTCCGGGAGTAAAGAAGGCAAGCTGGTAAGGAGGAGGATGAGAAATGACGACTAATGACCCAATAGCAGATATGCTTACAAGAATTAGAAATGCTTTGATGGTTAGACACGAAACAGTAACAATTCCTAGTTCTACAATCAAAAAGAGCATAGCTGACATTTTATTGGCTGAAGGTTTCATCAACGGTTTTAAAGTTGAAGAAAACAATGGAAAGCCAGAAATCGTTATCGAACTAAAGTATAGCGACAAAAAACACAGCGTTATTGGCGGACTTAAGAGAATCTCCAAACCCGGTTTGCGTGTATATGCAGGGGTAGAAGATTTACCTAAAGTTCTCAATGGGCTTGGAATTGCAATAGTTTCGACTAGCAAAGGATTAATGACAGATGAACAGGCAAGAGAAGCCAAACTTGGTGGCGAAATTATTGCCTATGTGTGGTAATGGGAGGAGAATAATATGTCAAGAATCGGTAGACATCCAATCACTATCCCAGCAAACACACAGGTTGAATTCAAGGATGGCAATGTAGTCCTTGTAAAAGGCCAGCTGGGACAATTGGAAAGAAAATTTAATAAAGAAATTTCATTTGAAAAAGACGGCGACACAATCAAAGTTATTCGTTGCGATGATTCTAAAGAAGCACGCGCTTTGCACGGACTTTCAAGAACACTTCTCAACAATATGATTGAAGGTGTCACACATGGTTTCACAAAGAAACTTATCGTAAACGGCGTAGGTTTTAAAGCACAAAAACAAGGGAACAAATTGGTTCTCGAACTCGGGTTCTCAAAACCTAAAGAAGTGTTAGATGCTGACGGCGTAACAACAAGTTGTCCATCAATTACTGAAGTAGAAGTAAAAGGGATAGACAAAGAAAAAGTCGGTCAATTCGCAGCGAAAATTCGCGACATTAAGAGAGTTGAGCCTTATCACTTGTACGGCATCCGCTATGTAGATGAAGTTGTGATTAAGAAAGAAGGCAGCAAGACTGCAGGTAAGAAATAGGGAGTAGAAAATGATTAATAAAGAAAATAAAAATCAGTTGAGAAAGCTTCGCCATTTTAGAGTTAGAAACAAGGTTTCTGGCACTGCTGAACGTCCTAGATTGAACGTTTATAGAAGTACTACTCACATCTACGCGCAAATCATTGACGATACGCGTGGTGTAACTCTTGCTAGCGCATCTACTGTTGAGAAAGCACTCGCTGACAAATTGAAAGGGAAAACAAAGAAAGAACAAGCACAAGTTATTGGTAATATCATTGCTGAACGCGCTATTGAAAAAGGTATCAAAACTGTAGTTTTTGACCGTGGTGGATACTTGTACACCGGTCGCGTAAAAGAACTTGCTGATGGTGCAAGAAGTTCAGGGTTGGTGCTATAATGGAGGAAGTTATGGAAAATAATGAAGAAGTTAAAGTAACTGCTGAACAACCAGAAGTAGTTGAAAACGCTGTTGAAACACCTAAGGGTGACAACAAAGATAGACGCGGCGGAAAGTTTGATAGAAACAAGAAATTTGGCAAACGCGATGACAAACGTCGTCGTGACGACAGAAAGCCACGTGACGAAATGGAAAGCCGTGTCGTTTCAAGACGCAGAGTTTCAAAGTCAGTTAAAGGCGGCGACATCCCAACATTCTCAGTACTCGTTGTAGTCGGGGATAGAAAGGGTAAAGTCGGTGTTGGTCGCGGAAAATCACGCGAACAATCTGAAGCAGTCGAAAAAGCAATCAAGAATGCAAAGAAAAATATGGTCACAATTGCTATGGAAGGAACAACAATTCCACACGCAACTAAAGGTAGATTCGGTACAAGCCAAATTATTTTGCTTCCTGCAAAAGATGGTAATGGTATCATCGCTGGTGGTGCAGCACGTGCAGTTGTAGAACTTGCTGGTATCCGTGACATCACAACGAAATTGCACGGTAGTTCTAACAAAGAAAACTGTGTAAAAGCAACTCTTGAAGCGCTTATGAGCCTCAAAACACTTGACGAAGTAAACAAATTACGCGGAAAAAATTCAAATAAGGTAGAGGAGAACTAATTATGGAAAGCAAAGAAAATGTTGAAAACATTGAAGTTGCAGTAGCAGACGCTAAGCCTAAGAAGACTTCAAAACCTAAAAAAGCAAAAAAAGAAATCAAAATTACTTTAATCAAAAGTGCTTGCTCAAGCAAACCAAATCAACGCAAAACTGTTGAAGCACTTGGTTTGAAAAAACTCAACACAAGCAAAGTTGTTGAGGACAGCGAAGCAATTCGTGGAATGATTTTCACTGTTAAGCACCTAGTTAAAGTAGAGGAACTTTAAGGAAGGAGGACATAGAGAATGAATATACACGAACTCAGTCCTGCTCCTAATTCTGCGAAAAAGGCAAAGCGCGTTGGTCGTGGTATAGGAAGTGGGCTTGGCAAAACTTCCGGCAGAGGACAAAAAGGACAAAATTCACGCAGTGGCGGTGGAGTAAGACTAGGATTTGAGGGCGGTCAAATGCCTTTGATTCGTAGACTTCCTCGTCGTGGATTCAATAATGCTAATTTCAAAAAACAATACAGTATTATCAATGTTAGCGATTTAGAAAAATTGGACGATGGTTCAGTTGTTGATGCTAAGTTGTTATTGGATAAAAACATAATCAGCAAAGTTGAAGATTATGGCGTAAAAGTTCTCGGCAACGGAGAATTGACTAAAAAACTAACTGTCAAAGCCGCTAAATTCACAAAATCTGCTCAAGAAAAAATTGAGAAAGCGGGCGGCAGTATTGAGGTGCTATAATGTTTGAAAACTTGAGAGAAGCCTTTAAAGCCAAAGACGTGAGAAAGAAAATTCTCTTGACTTTATTGATTTTGCTTATCTATAGAGTCGGTTGTTGGTTGCCAATACCCGGCATAGCATTTAACTACTTTGAAGGGAGCAACGACTTTTTGTCGTTGCTAAGTGCAATAACTGGTGGTGCACTATCTAATGGGGCATTTTTGGCGCTTGGCGTCGTTCCATACATCAGTGCGTCAATCATAATGCAACTAATGACATTTGCGGTTCCATCGCTTCAAAGATTGTCAAAAATGGGAGAAACTGGACGTAAAAAGATTGCTCTTTACACTAGAATTGTAACCTTATGTTTGGCTCTAATTCAAGCAATTGGTATCGTTTATGGATTTGGTGCATCTAAGATTTTGAACGAAAACGCGCTTGGCGGCGCACCATTGTGGCTCATTGGCACGGTCGTAGTATTGGTTTTGATTGCTGGTGCTATGTTTACAATGTGGCTTGGTGAAAAAATCACAGACCTAGGAATAGGTAACGGCCTTTCACTCTTGGTGTTTGTCGGCATCGTCTCAAGTGCTGGTACAGCATTAATCGGTAGCCTTTCAGGGTTGGGTGAAAACATCGAATATTTGTGGGATATCTTGATATTCCTCGCATTGTTGTTGGTGATTTTCACGCTAATGACATTTGTAGATTTGTCCATTAGAAAAATACCGGTTCAATATGCTAAGCAAATTAAAGGTAGAAAGATGTATGGGGGGCAGTCGACTAATATTCCTATAAAGGTTAATAGTTTCGGTGTTATGCCAATCATCTTCGCGATGAGCTTCATAATGTTCCCACAATACATTATGCAAATCTTTTGGCCGTCATCTGACGCGTACCTATGGTACTCTCAATATATGGGTGTCGGTACAATAGTCTACTTTATTGCTTCAGCGATTTTGATTTTGTTGTTCTCCTACTTCTATGGCGGAATGGTATTTAAGCCCGACGAAATTAGTAGACAATTGCAACAAAATGGTGGGTTTATCCCGGGTATCCGTGCTGGACGCCCAACCGCTGAGTACATTAGTAAAATTTCAAACAGAATAACATTCTTCGGGGCAATATATCTCACATTTGTATTTATCGTTCCAACAATCTTGTTCAAGTATGCAACATTTGGTGGTGGCTTGGTAAATGCGTTCACCGCAACAGGTATGTTAATCGTCGTTGCAGTAGCACTTGAATTTGATAAACAATTGGAAGGACAATTGATGATGAGAAACTATAAAGGTTTCTTGAAATAATGAACATCGTTCTACTTGGTCCACCTGCGAGTGGGAAAGGGACTTGCTCCGAGTATCTTGAAAAAAAATGCAATATGACGCATATCTCAATGGGTGACCTCTTGCGTAAAGCCGCAAAAGGTAACTCAAGAAGTGCGCAAATAATCAACGAGGTTATATCTCAAGGCAAAATTTTATCGGAGGATATAACCGCTGATATATTGCAACAACATTTGGCAAAAATAGGCCTTTATGATAACATTCTGCTGGATGGGTATCCACGTGGTATGATATCAGTGGAATTAATGAAAAAATTCCTTAAAATAGATTTAGTAATTGTGCTTGAAGCTAGTTTAGAGGAAATTAAAAAACGAGTTTTGAATAGATTAATTTGTCCAAAATGCAAAAGTGTTTATTCAAAGTTGAATGGAACAACCGTTTGTGACAAATGTCAAACCGAACTTGTAACACGCAGCGACGATACAGAAGAAGTTCTGTTGACGCGTATGGATGAGTATCAAAAATTTACTATGCCCGTTATTGAATATTATCAAAAACTTGGCATTGTGAAATTTGTGGACTCACAAAAAGACATATATAGAC
>CALDMJ010000183.1 GCA_937914725.1 uncultured Clostridia bacterium
GCAAAGGCGGGGCTGAACATCGACAAAGTAATTGAATCGGTCATCGAGAATATCCCCGCACCAACAGGTGACGAAAACGCACCACTGCGTGCCTTGATATTTGATTCGTATTACGACAACTTCAAGGGCGCTATATGCCTTGTTCGTGTCGTGGACGGCAGCGTCAAAATTGGCTCAAAAATAAAACTCATCCAAACAAGTAAAGAATTCGAAGTCACGGAAGTTGGCATATTTACGCCGCGCCCACAAAAATGCGACGTTTTGCAAGCGGGCGACGTTGGCTACATCGCGGCAAGCATCAAAGAGGTTGCGGATGCAAAAGTCGGCGGAACATTCGCAGATGCGGGCGCGAATGTTGAAGCGCTCGCAGGATACAAGCAAGTCGTTCCTGTGGTCTTTAGCGGAATCTTCCCAGTCGATAGCGCAAAGTATGAGGAACTAAAAGACGCATTAGAAAAATTGAAACTTAATGATTCATCCCTGCAAGTGTTGCCCGAAGTGTCGCAAGCGCTGGGCTTTGGCTTTAGGTGTGGATTTCTTGGCCTGTTGCATATGGAGGTTATCACCGAACGCATTGAGCGTGAGTTTAACATCGACGTCATCACAACCGCACCGGGCGTAAATTATATGGTTTATAAAACCAACGGGGAAGTGCTTGAAGTCTCCAACCCTGCAAATCTTCCAAAACCCGTTGAAATCGACCATATTGAAGAGCCATTTGTAAATCTTCACATATACCTGCCGCCCGATTATGTAGGTCCAATTATGGACTTGTGTCAAGAAAAACGCGCTACATTCCTAGATATGCAGTACATCGACAAACAAAGAGTCAAACTAACATACGATATGCCTCTCAACGAAATAATTTACGACTTTTTCGACCAACTCAAGTCGCGCTCAAAGGGTTATGGTAGTCTCGATTATGAAATGGGGGAATACAAGCCTAGCGACCTCGTCAAAATGGATATTATGCTTAACGGCGAAGTTTGTGACGCTTTGAGCCTAATCGTCCACAAAGAAAAGGCATATGCACGCGGCAAAAGTATAACTGAAAAACTAAAGGAAGTCATTCCGCGACAAATGTTTGAAGTGCCGGTGCAAGCAGTCATCGGGAACAAGGTTATCGCGCGCGAAACAATCAAAGCGTTCCGCAAAGACGTCCTCGCCAAATGCTATGGCGGCGACATAACCCGTAAGCGCAAATTGCTTGAAAAGCAAAAAGAAGGCAAGAAAAAGATGCGCAAAATCGGGTCAGTAGAACTACCAAGCGAAGCGTTTTTGTCAATCTTGAAAACTAATTCTGATTAATAGAGATATATAAAAAACGATTTTTAATAAGATGCATACTTACATAGAGAATTAGGCGTTTAAAAAGTAACCCCATTTTGCTAATTTTGCCAATAACACTAATTCAATTTGCACTGCGAACATCAAAGGAGAAACGCATTGACAAGTTTATATATTCACTTACCGTTTTGCGAAAGCAAATGCTACTACTGCGATTTTTGCAGCGGAAAATATAGTAATGACGTCATTGAAAAGTATTTTGATAAGCTTGTTGATGAGATAACGCTTTCACGCATAACAGATAATATTGAAACTATTTTTATCGGCGGTGGCACACCTAGTAGCGTGAGTAGCGCTTACATCGGCAAAATAACGGATGCCATTTATAAAAATTATTCCATTGCTGATAATGCGGAAATTTCGATTGAATGCAACCCCAATTCATTGACAATCGACAAAGCAAATGATTACAAAGGATTTGGCATCAACCGTGTGAGTCTCGGCGTTCAAACAACGTCAAATGAGTTGCTAAAAGCAATAGGGCGTATACACAATTTTACTGAGTATCAAAGAGCGGCTGAGATAATAGCAACAAAATTCAACAACTATAATTTTGATTTAATGTTAGGCTTGCCTAATCAATCTCTCAAAGATGTTGAAAAAACGCTCATAGATGTGCTAAAGTATAATCCTCCCCATATCTCAGCGTATTCATTGATTTTGGAACCGAGCACGCCACTTGCAAAAATGGTCGCGGACAAAACTATATCACTTCCAAATGACGATTTTGTTGTAAAACAATATGACTTGGTGCATAGAATGCTAGAAAAAATAAATATCAAAAGGTATGAGATTTCAAACTTTGCAAAACCACAATTTGAGTGCAAACACAATCGAAATTATTGGGCGTGCGGCGAATATCTAGGCTTTGGGATTTCCGCTCATTCCTATAAAAGTGGTGTTCGATTCTCAAACACAAGTGATATGAAAGAATACATAAATGGCACAACGAAGTTATTTGAAGAGACCCTTACTTTGCAAGAGAAAAAAGAAGAAATGATAATGCTCGCATTGCGAACAGGGCAGGGGCTCGATTTAAATCAATACAGTCAAAACTTTGGTGAAAATTTGCTGCAGCAAAAGAAAAAACAAATTGCAAATTTGCAAAAAGCAAATTTAATTGTAGTCGATGAAAAAAACTTGAAAATTGCCCCTAATGCATTTTATATCAGCAATTCAATTATAGAAGAGTTGATATAAAATCAAAAGTCATAACAAAAACGTAAAACACCGTAAATACAAAATGTGGTGTATTATAAAAATAGAATACACAATATTTGGTATTATAAAAGGAGAGAGAAAAATGAGAACAAACCCAACTGTAGCAATAGTCGGACGCCCAAACGTAGGCAAAAGCACGCTCTTTAATAAACTTGTTGGCAAACGTGTTAGCATTGTTAAGGATGAGCCAAATGTCACGCGCGACCGTGTCATTATGGATGCCGAATGGCTCAACTACAAATTCACGCTTGTCGACACAGGAGGCATAGACCTAAAGAGCCAAGATGAAATGAAGCAACACATTTTGTACCAAGCAAAACTTGCAATTGAAATAGCGGATGTAATTATATTCCTCGTCGACGGCAAAGAAGGCGTCGTCAAAGGTGACCACGAAGTCGCGGAAATTTTGCGCCGCTCAAAAAAGCCTATCGTCCTAGCAGTCAACAAAGTAGACAACAATGTTTGCGACAGCCTCTATGATTTCTATGAACTTGGGCTTGGCGAACCTCTTGCAATATCGGGCGAACAAGGGCGTGGACTCGGCGATATGCTCGACCTCGTTGTCAAAGATTTTCCACAAGTTGAAGATGGAAATGAAAAGGAACAGCCGCTCAAAATCGCGATTGTTGGACGTCCAAATGTCGGCAAATCAAGCTTGACAAATCGACTGCTTGGTGACGATAGAATGGTCGTTGCTGACCAAGCAGGGACAACGCGCGACAGCGTCGATAGCGCATTCCGCTACGACGGCAAAGATTATATCTTGATTGACACTGCGGGCATTCGACGCAAAAGTTCGATTGAAATAGATAGTGTCGAGTATTATAGTGTAATACGTTCGCTCGACGCAATCAAGCGCGCCGATGTTTGCATAATCGTCCTCGACGCAAGTGAAGAAGTTACGGAGCAGGATGTCAAAATCGCGGGGCTCGTCCACGAGCAAGGCAAACCGTCCGTCGTCATCTACAATAAATGGGATAAAGTCGAAAAGGACGAAAGTACAAGTCGCCGTTATAAGCAAAAACTCGACGAGGATTTGAAGTTTATGTCATATTACGTGCCACTTTTCTTGTCTGCAAAAACAGGGCAAAGATTGTCATCAATTATGCCAACAGTTTTGAAAGTTTATGAAAATGCATCCAAGCGTTTGCAAACAAGCACACTAAACCAAATTTTAATGGATGCAACAACTATAACACCGCCGCCTTCACAAAGTGGGCGTAGGCTAAAAATCAAGTATATGACGCAAGCGCAAACAAACCCACCAACATTTGTTTTGTTTGTAAACGACAGCAACTTGATGCACTATAGTTACGAGAGATATCTTGAAAATCAATTGCGTAGCGCCGTCGATTTTAGTGGCACGCCTATAGTTTTAATCACTCGTTCAAAAACTAAAGATTAATATGTTGCGCATCATTTATGATTTTTGTCTGAAAGCGCGCAAGTTTTAAAATGGATGATTTAATTGGTTGTATCATTATTTAGTGACTAATAATAACATTAGAAGGGTAAAAAATGGAGTGGTATTTCGCCTTAATATTGGGCATTGAAGTAATAATATCATATTTTGTAGGCAACATTAGTTTTGCAAGAATAATTAGCAAGCATAAACATGGCGACATAACAAAAGTCGGCAGCGGAAATCCGGGTTCAACAAATATGTTGCGCATATATGGAGCAAAAACAGGCTTTTTGACCTTGTTTTTGGACATTATAAAGGGTGTCATACCATCATTGATGGGTTTTTTGACTTTCTATTATACAATGGGGAACTCGTGGCAACTAATCGGGCTCTATTCTTGCGGACTTGCCACAGTTGTCGGACATATGTTTCCCGTTGTCTATAAATTTAAAGGTGGCAAAGGCGTCGCAACAACGCTTGGCGTGTTTGCCGTCGCCGACCCATTAATAATGTTGATTGTCTTTGCAGGCGCATTTGTATATGTCCTATTCTTTGAGTATGTCTCAGTCGCATCACTGCTCATCGTCACAGCAATGTCAATTGTCGAAGTCTATAAAATTCCTGACGACGCAACATCAGGTGTTGCCCTTGCAATAAGATTGCTCATCTTTGTAATGTTCACCCTCGTGTGGTTCGCCCACCGCGCCAATATCCAGCGGCTGCTTGTCGGTAAAGAGAATAAAGCTAACCTAAAAAAATCGCTGAAAAAGATTTTGAAACAAGAAAAGAAGGAGCGCAAACAAGAGAAAAAAGCAGGACATAAGCAACAAAAAGCGATAAAAAAATCGCAGAAGAAAACGCGCAAAATGGAAGCCAAAGAGCTAAGAAAATTGAAAAAGAGTCAAAAACGCGAATTGCGTGCAAAAAAAAGAACCCCAAACCCACTTAATCGAGAATAATATAGGAAATAGTGAAAAATATATTAAAAAGGTTTGATTTTTTATTTATTGTGTGATAAAATATTAATTGCATTAGTAATAATTTTTCCTATTGACGGCTAGAGCAAAATTTGAATGCTAGTAGGGTAGCAGCCAAGTTTTGATAGTCGAAAAATGAATATCAAAAATTTTTGCTAATGAATATTGCTAATAGCATCCCAGCGTCAGCAATAGAAATGCAAATTGTTAGAGTATGCAGTTTGTGAAGAAAAGCATAGCGTAGTGCAATTGCACTATTACTTCAAATGTACTAGCAAAGTATAAGTGATACTGTTTTACTCAAAGGCGTCTCGCAGCAATGCGTGGCGCCACTTTTTTTAAGGCATATTTTTTGTAATAATGTAAAAATTCCCTTCATATAATGTTATAAATCTAGGAGGGAGCAATGGAAAACACCATTTATCAAGACATTGCAAAACGCACTAATGGCGACATCTATTTAGGGGTTGTAGGACCTGTCCGCGTTGGAAAATCTACATTTATTACAAACTTTATGGAAAAACTTGTTATACCTAATATTGAGGATAACAACGTTAAAATTCGTGCTGTGGACGAACTTCCACAGTCGGCGGACGGCAAAACAATAATGACAACGCAACCGAAATTTGTGCCGTCGCAAGCGGTTAAAATTAATATTGATAATATAGAAATGAATGTCCGCTTGATTGACTGCGTCGGCTATTTTGTGACAGGTGCACTCGGCTCAGAAGAGGGTGAACGCCCGCGCCTTGTAAAAACTCCGTGGAGTGACGAAGATATGCCGCTTGAACGCGCAGCTGAAATTGGCACGGAAAAAGTAATTAAAGAACATTCAACCGTAGGCATCGTGATGACAAGCGACGGCAGTTTTGGCGAACTTTCGCGCGATTCGTTTGTCGAGGGAGAGGAGCGCGTTATCAATGAATTGAAATCAATCAACAAGCCGTTTGTTGTCATTCTCAATTCAGCACACCCAAAAGCACCCGAAACAAAGACACTTGCAAGCGAAATCAGCCAAAAACATAATGTCAAAGTTATGGCAATGGACGTCACAAACTTAGATGTCGACAACATCAATACAATCTTTGCAAACCTACTTGAGGAATTTCCGCTCATCGCGATTGAAATCAAAATGCCACTCTGGATGCAAGCACTTTCGTTCGCGCACCCATTGATTGAAAAAGTAGTCGACGAATTTAAGAACAAACTCTTGAACGTCGAAAAAGTAGGTGACCTCTCACAAGGCGTGCTTTTTGAAGACAGCGAAGAATTTGAACCAATCAACGCAAACCTCGTCAAAATGGGCGAAGGGCGCGTCGACTTTACCGTTACGCCAAAGCCGCATCTATTTTACAATGTACTAAGCGAACAATGCGGAATGGAAATTCAAAACGACTTTGAATTGATTAGTAATATCAAAGAACTTGCGCACGCCAAAACGGAATACGACAAACTAAAGGATGCTTTGCAGTCAGTCGAAGAAACAGGCTATGGCGTCGTCAATCCAAAACTCACCGATATGACACTCGACGAACCCGTCGTCGTCAAACAAGGCAGCCGCTATGGCGTCAAACTCCACGCCAGCGCGCCAAGCTTGCATATAATGAAAGTCGACATAGAAACTGACCTCTCGCCACTTGTCGGCACTGAAGCGCAAACCACCGACTTTGTAAATTACCTACAAAAAGAGTTTGAAAGCAACCCGCAATCACTGTGGGAGACTAATGTGCTTGGGCGTTCGCTTAGTGACCTTGTCAGTGACGGGATGAAAAACAAACTTTCAGGAATGCCAGCGGACGCGCAACGCAAAATGCGCAAAACTCTCACAAAAATTGTCAACGAAGGCAAAGGTGGCATCATCTGCATTCTACTTTAAAAATAATCCTTTGTTAGTTTAGTAACTATATGTTATAATATACTATATTCAGTATAATATTTAATTTAAGTAAAGAAAGAATTATAAAAAGTTTTCTTTCTTTTTTCTTGTCAACATATCAAAAATAGTTGACTAAAACTTTCAAAATGGGTATACTAAAAATGTATTTTCAAAAAAATGTCTGCAATCAAAAAATAGCGAATCCAGTTGAGCATTCAAAAATGGTCAAGCACATCGCGCTTTGATTGAGACACAACTAATAGGATACAAAGGAGATAAGAGAAATGAAATTTGCGCAAAAATC
>CALDMJ010000184.1 GCA_937914725.1 uncultured Clostridia bacterium
ATGTGCCAGTGCATTCTACCGCGTACTATAAAATAGGCAACAAAACCGTCAAAAAGTCGTATGATTTGACAATTACAAACCGCCGCGTTTTGACGGGCGCGTGTGCAAATCAAGGTTATGACGGCGACTACTACTATTTTCAGTTGGGTAGTTCTAGCAAAACATTTTCAAAAGGGTCTAGCACTAACTTTAAGATTGAGTACACATTGAGTATTCCCGACAATAGATTGACCGATTTTGATAGTTTTTATTATAACATTTTGCCATTTGATTGGGATGTTAAAATTACAAACGCAAGTTTTGTTGTCAACTTTGAAAAGGCTGTTTCAAAAGAAGAACTAATTGACAAAACACATCTCTATATCGGCAAAGTCGGCTCGACATCAATGGACGAAAGATTAACCTACAATTTTGAGGATTCGCAAATTAGCGGAACAATCAGCAGTTTAAACGCCTTTGAGGGTGTTACAGTTTATACAGAGTTTGAAAAGGGGTATTTCGGCTATAATCAAGCGTCATATTGGTGGCGCGGCGTCATCGCACTTGTCGTGCTTGGACTCATCATTTTGTGGGCGTTTTGGAGTTATAGAAAATCAAAGGTCGAAAGAAATCTCGTGCCAACGGTAGAGTTCAAAGCACCCGACGGCTTGACGCCCGCTGAGTGCGGCTTGATTTTGGACGGCAAAGTCGACAATCGCGACCTCACGTCAATGATTGTCTACTGGGCAAACAAAGGGTATATCAAAATTGTCGAAAAGGACAAAAAGGTTACGCTTGAAAAACTCAAGGAATTGACTGAGGGAAAACATTATGAAAAAACTGTTTTTAACGGCATTTTCCGCGGGCAAACCGTTGTGGACGTCAAAGATATCGTCAACTTTGGTGAAGTCGCATCAAGGGCAAAATCGCAATTAAAAGTAGATTTGAAGCACACAAACTTTGAAAGCAAGTCAAAAAATTCGAGAAAATTGCTTGCTACATTTGCTGCGCTCATTCCTGCAGTCGCAACGTTTTTGTTGTGGGCGTTCACTGACAGAAGTTGGGGGCTAATTGTCGCAGCGGCGGAATTGCTAGCAATTTCGGGCGCTTGCACACTATATTGTTTTGCTGAGGATAAAAAGTATTTTTATAGTGACGGCAAAACTAAATTCTTTAAAGCGCTTGCAATGCTAGTGCCAGTCGTTGCGTGTGTGCTAGTGTTTGTGTTCGCATACGAATTTTATGCCGATAGAGTAGTGTTCATATTGTGGGCGCACCTAGCAAGCATCTTGTTTATGATTATGTCCGCAAAAGTTCTTTCAAGGACGGAAATCAGCGTCGAAAGGCTAGGGAAAATCATCGGCTTGAAAAACTATATAACGTCAGCGGAAAAAGATAGACTCGAAATGCTTGTCAAGGAAACGCCTACACTCTTTTACGATATTTTGCCGTACGCGTATGTCCTTAACGTAACGGACGAATACTGCAAAATGTTTGAGAAAATCAAAATTGTTCCGCCTGCGTGGTTTGAAAGTGACTCGCTCACAAATATGGACTTCTTTACAGGGTTCTATGTCGCAAACGCGCTCAATAGGAGTATGGCGCAAGTCAACGCGGCGGTTATCTCGCCAATTAATAATGCTGGCTCAATTGCGAAAACAGTCGGCAAGTTCAGCGGCGGCATCGGCGGCGGAACGAAAGGCGGCGGTTTTGGTGGTGGCGGTCTTGGCGGCGGCGGTGGACGCGGCTGGTAAACATCAAGTCAAACTCAAATGGCTAGCGTTGTCGCGCTAGCCATTTATGTAAAAAGGAATTAATATGAGAATAAACAAATACATAGCAGCGTGCGGGGTGGCGTCGCGCAGGAAAGCCGACGAACTCGTCGCGCAAGGACGCGTCGCAGTAAACGGCAGCGTTGTGACCGAACTCGGCACCGAAGTCAGTGATGGCGATAAAGTAGCAGTCGACGGAAAAATAATTGCGCTGCAAAGTGCGGAACTATATTTTATGCTCAATAAGCCGCAGGGTTGTGTTACAACCGCTAGCGACGACCGCGACCGCCAAACAGTTTTGGACATATTTAGCGTTTGGTACAAAAATACAAACAAAACTTCAAACGTTCCGCGCGTTTTCCCCGTCGGGCGCTTAGACTACAATACGCAAGGGCTGCTCATTTTGACAACCGACGGCGATTTGGCAAACCTTTTGATGCACCCGAAAAATCATATCGAAAAAACATACATTGCAAAGGTTCGCCCGCATTTGACGAGTGAGGACATCGCAAGACTTGAGGGTGGAGTCGTCATCGACAATGAAAAAACACTGCCCGCGACAGTGAAAGTTTTGAAAACTGTGGGCAACAAGCAAAATGTTCAAATCACGATTTGTCAAGGGCGCAACAGGCAAGTGCGAAAGATGTTTGAAGCAGTCGGCAAAGTTGTCGAAAAGCTAGAGCGCACCCGCGTTGGCGCGCTCGAACTCGGTAACCTGCCACGCGGGCAAATACGCCCACTGACCGAGAAAGAAATCACATATTTGAAAAATGCTAATTCAAAGTAAGATAATTACAGCACTTTCTCATTTGACCGAAAAAGTAACTTACTGAGTAAGTAGAGGGGAACTCTCCCTCTGTCATTTCGACCGAAGGCGTAGCCGAAGCGGAGAAATCTCCCGGAAGGGATGTTAAATTTGCGAATTTTCAAACATTTTTGGAAAAGTGACGCAAAACATTTGCATTTGCTCTGCAAAAAATGTATAATAAAGTAACGTTTAAGCATTTATCGGGGGGTAAAATGTTTGGGGGTCATTTAATATCAATTAAACTGTATTATTTTAGAAAAATAACACAAACTAATGAAAAATGAGGTGAGTTATGCAAAAGAACGTGGGAAAGAATACTAAAAAACTGTATTTTACAACAGCGATTATTTCTTTCGTACTTGTGCTTGCAATTTCTTTGACATTGATTTTTACGCTCGGCGCCCGTTCGTCTGGCGGTAGTGGCAATGGTAACAACTCAGGCACAATCGGCAGCGTGTCAACGAAAGTCTACAACAATACAACTGAGTTGGACAGTGGCGGATTACCTAGTGTTTCTACAGAAAATTCATATAATGTAAATGTAAAAAACACTAGTGATATAGGTGTTTATTTGCGTGCTAGAGTTATTGTTATTGGAACGACAAATCCTATGATAAAGTTCGGTACAAACTGGACTTATGCTGCTGATAACTACCTATATTACAACTATAAAGTTGCATCTGGTCAGTATGCTGGCGGGACAACTTCAGCACCTACAGAAGCAACAGAGGACACGCTTTTTAAAGGGTTTGATACTACTGCTACGACTACAAACTTGACAGTGCACTTTGTTGTTGAAGCATTGCAAGAAGAAGCGGCGGTGCCTAAGGTTGATGTAAGCGTGGATAATACAAAATATGTTGAAAATAGTGATGTAAAAGACTCTTCCGCAACTACGGGACTCGGAGAGGCAAGCTGTACACTTATCCAAAATGGGTTGCTAAAGTATACAATACCAGTAGCTGAAATTGCTTCAGACACAAATAAGAAAGCGACAAGCAAATTTGTGATTGTGAACAACGGCAAACAAGACCTTGATGTGAAATTTAGAATTGCATCAAGCGAATGGATGGTTGAAAGCGTTACAGTTGGAGATGATGCTACAAGGCAAGTAGAGTGGTTCCCAAATGCTGGGTACTATCAATTGGTTGATAAGCTCGCAATCGGTGCAACTGCTACATTCACACTCGGCGACGCCAATAAAAATAATAACATCAAGGCAACTGCTACAACGATAGAACTTACTTTGCAAGACTAAATTGTTGCAACTGACATATATAGTTTAGTGAATAAAACAACATTGCAAAATGTTGGGTCAAAAGTGACTGGCAAAATCGGCACTTATACAGTTTCTGGTTCGGACTTAGCAAATCTTGCAGTATATTCTTACAATAACATAAATAAATTTGTATATGTAAAAACTTCTGGTGGGACATATACGTACAATGGTTCGTGGGGTAACTTTGAAGGTGAAAGCACAGGAGTTTCGGGTGCGGTTATTGCTCCAAAATCTTGTAGTGAAAACTTATTTGCGACCTACTCAACTGGTGGCACATATACAATCACTATTCAAACTGCGCAGACAATTGACAACCCAACAATTGATGTGGTTTATGTTTCAAGTGGGTTGAATGGTTCAAGCAATAATTATCAAGCATACAACGATAGTGGTAACAGTGCAGTTGCAATTAATAAAGAAAATGTGGGCTCATATATGTATGCTACCGAAAGCAATAAGAGCACGATAGTGTCGACGTGGAATAAACTCGCAATCAAGTCAAACGACTCAAGTGATATGCTTGTTAGAGTTTCATTGTCATTTGCTTGGGGAACATACTCAGGTGGAACTTGGACTCCAAATACTGACGCATTAGGGTTCTCGCCAAGTGACTACTATGGGAATGGATTCAGTTTTAATAGCGAAGACCAGTCATTGACCTATAACTATAATTTGCAAAAAGGGTATTGCACATCGGCATTGTTTGAGAATTTAACTTTGCCAGATGATGTGTTAAGTAAAATTACGGGAACGACTGCCCTCAAACTTTCGGTTATGGTTGAGGCAATCTATGCAGTCGGCTCACAACTCGACATTTTAAAATTAGATACAGTTCCAACGACAAGTAAGTCCTATTATACTTCTGATGATATTGGCAGCTATACGTCAATGACAAAAACATCAGGGATGATTTACGGAGATGTTTCGTCATCGGCTAATGCAACGACATTTGTAAATGGTTTGAAAAACTATGTTGTATACGTTACAAACAACTTCCCAGTAGGTGTTAGAGTTGCAGTTGCATTGCAATGGGGCACTTATTCAAAAGGAGTTTGGACGGCAGCAACCACTGATGCTGGAGCAAATTCGACTGTTAACCTTGGAGAATATTTGACATCTAATTGGGAATTTGATACAAGTTTAGGTGGCTATAACTATAAGTGTTCAATTCCAGGGAAATGTGCAACAGCGCCAATCTTTGCCTCAGATTTAGCGGCGCTCGCTACTGCAATTAGTAATGAATATACTTCGCGTAGTGATACAACCAACAAATATGTAAGAGTAGTCATAATGGCTGAAACGACTCACAAAGTTTGATTGGATAGCCTTTAGTGAATGAAATTTACACAATATAAAAACGCAAAAGCGACAAGGAACTCCCTCGCCGCTTTTTTCTTAACTATAGTTTCTCTCCTCTGCATTTTATATTTGCGCTAGTCTGCATATTTGCGCGCTTGCTTATAAATAGTTTAAACCTTTGAGTGCGCCAGCATATCCGCTATAATGGACACAAAAATGTGGGCTTATTTGCTTGCTTTGAAATCAAAATTGATATATAATATAAATAATATATTACATTATTACAAATACTATGTCTTGAATAATCTTTTTGTACGCGGGAGAAAAAATCGTGAGAAATTCGCTAGGAAGAATCGTTAAATTTTCATCAATTACACTAATGACAATTTTGCTTCTTTGTTCAATATGTTTTGGGGCAGTATTTGTCGGTGCAAAACACCAAAGTGCAAATGTTTCGGGAGAAGTGCAAACGTCGCAAACAAATGAATTTGCCGAGCAATTGTTTGAGAGAATTTATCTAAACAATCAATCGAATGCGGATGTTTATGCTTCTAATATTTACGGCGCAACGACTTTCGGCACTAATATGAAACTTGTCGACTTTGACATTAGCAAACTAGGTGACGAAGGTATGGACTACGTCGTTGTTGTTGCGTTTGTCAACCTATATGGCGGTTCAGTAAAGTGGGAAGAAAACGACATAAAAAATATTATGCAATCACTCAATGATGACGATCCCAACAATGATGTTTATAGCGTGCGCGAGTACTTCAAGGAGCAAACGTACGGCAAATTAAGATTCAAGGCTGGCTACGTTACATACGATACAAGTTCCGAATACTCTTATAAAGATTTTTATGAAAAAAGCACTGCGGATAGCGAGGCTGCATATACAATGGAGGCTGGTGCATACGCCCAAGCGCTAAATGCAAATACGCCCAAATACTACGATGGACAAAATGAAACCACTTTTGCCGTGACTGACTTCCACTGCCGTTTGCTTTACTATCCATATGAATCGACTGGCTGGGGCATGGTGCTTTGGCCTCACGCGTGGGCGGGGAACGCACTTGTGACATCTCCGCGCGTAATTGTTAATGGTACGCGAAAGGATACAAGCCCTTTTGTGGGAACATACGCCCACGAGTTCACGCACATTATGGGAGTTTCGGACTTGTATTGCGCAAAGGAATCGAATCCTGTTGACCCAGTGGGCAAATGGTATTTAATGGCTTCGACGGACTACAATTATCCACAAAGCATTAACGCTTATTTCAAGTCAAAATTTGGTTTGACGGGCATCAGTCCGTACGGCTATCAAGATACGTCAAAGGTTAGAGTAATTTCGAGCAGTGGCGAATATTTGCTTGCGCCCGCAAATTCGCAAACAGGAACAATTGCATTTAAGTTTGCTGAGCGGGACATTCAGGTTTCGGGGACTTGTAATTATAGTTCTTGTCCAACGCATAAAGGTACTAACACTACATTTACCGAAGACGGCAAAGAAATGTTTTTTGTCGAATATAAAAAGAAGTCAACAAGCCAAGTAGAAACTGACTATAGTATTCCAAGCAGTGGATTGATTATTTACCGCGTTGTTGAATCAGCGCATACACAGGAATTTGGAAACTTGTATCCGAATATGCTTGGCGACGTCAAATTTCAAGTTTATGTTTTGCGCACTAATGATATTTCTAGTACTGACGGTGCAGCGGTTGGTGTCGGCTCTACGTTTGGAAGTGTTTCACCGACCCCAGATATCAACAAAGTGATTACATATTTCGACGGGACAAACACGTGCATTGCAATCACAAATAATGGATATGACAATGACGGCAATGCTAAAGTTCAGTTTACCTTCGGTGAAGGTAAAGATAGATATTCGGCATCAGGTATTTTCAAAGTGGACGGCAAGGCTGTTGAGGGCGCACAAGTAATGGTTGCAACGCCGTCAAGTGAAGGAGGCTACAACGTCGGGATTGATACCAAAGTCA
>CALDMJ010000185.1 GCA_937914725.1 uncultured Clostridia bacterium
GATTTTTTCTTTTTTTATGCTATGCTTGTGCTTCTTTTGATTTAGACAAATAAATATATTGTTTGTATTCCAAAGGTCATATTTTGCGAGCGTTGGGAATATGCTATATAAACGCGGAGGAAAATATGACAAACAAACCGAATGTAAATGTGTGCAGTGCGCTAAACGGTGTTACTATAATTAAAAAGCAAAAACAACTTGAGTGTTCTATTCTTGCACCTAACTCAAAAACGATTTTGGCAGTGAGTTCGACTCCTGTGCTTGAAAAATGCGACGGTGAGGGTAAATTCATTAAAGTAGAAGGTTTGGTCTACACAAAAGTTTTGTATGAAGATATTGACGGAACAAATTGCGTCGTCGACAATAAGTGCAGTTTTGCTGATGTTATTGATGTTGGCGACGCCGCAACAGATTTTTCGTGTCTTGGCAACGTAGTTCTTTCGGACTTAGATTTCAAAACAAATAGCGCCGACGAAATCAAGGCAAACTTTGTCTTGAATTTTGAGATTTGCGTTTTTGGTGAAAATGAGGCGCAGTACGTTGAGTGCGACAGCGAAGGTTTGTGCACATTGCCAACTGAAGTGCAAATTTCAACCTTGCTTGACGCAAGTACTGAAAGTTTTGCCGAAAGTTTTGAGGTAGAACTTGGAAAAAATGTTGCGCGGGTTCTTGATTGTAGTGCCACTGCAACCGTCAAAGATGTTTCAGTGAGCGGTAGCCAAATATTAATAGAGGGAATTATTGTTAACAACATTGTTTTTGAGACTTTGGACGACAATCACACGCTCGCAAGTAAAAGCGCCACATATGATTTCAAGCAAACATTTGAAATTGCAAATGCTGAGGACGGCGCAAACGCTTTTGTGAATGTTTACATTATGAGTGATAGATTGCAGGTCGTGTGCGAAGATATCGAAGGAAGTATGCTTGCGCACATTGACTACCCGATGTCAGCGCAATACGCAGTTGTTGGCACCAAAACCATAACTAGTCTAACCGACGCATTTAGCACAACAAACGAAATTAGTGTCACAAACACAACGCAAGGCGTGTTTAGCGTTGTAGGCAGCATCAATAAAAGTGAAAAAATAGATACCAATGTCACGATTGAAAAGGATAGCCAAACAATTGAGAAGGTTTATTCCTATAATATCAACAATATCGACTTGACAAAAACGCTCATAGATGGCGACGCCGTACTTGTCGAAGGTATCGCGTATTGCAACATAATTTTCCAAAGTTACGACCGCGAAACTGAGTTGAGCGGAAACACATCAATCGTGGCGGAAATTCCGTTTTCAACAAAACTAGGGCTCAGTGGATTGAACGCTGACGACCTGATAATCGGCAAGGCGAGCCCAGTGAGCGTGGATGTCCGCATAAAGCGTTCTCAAGAACTTGATATTATCGCGGAAATTGAACTTAATATCAATGCCGTCCGCAATTTGACAACAACACTTGTGAGCGACATTGAAATTGGGGAAGAAAAGCCCGCAAG
This sequence comes from uncultured Clostridia bacterium, assembly GCA_937914725.1. Lineage (GTDB taxonomy): Bacteria > Bacillota > Clostridia > Christensenellales > UBA1242 > CAKVOD01. Next base: position 1,499 of record CALDMJ010000185.1, read on the forward strand.
CACCAGTGCACTCAGTTTGTATCTCGTGCAAAAGGGTCAAACCTATTGGGACATTGCAAAACAACTTTCCGTTAATGTTGATGAACTAGAACTTCAAAACGAGGACGTCATTTTGCCGAGCGAAAAAACTGAAAAAGTTGTCTACTATAGACAATTACAAAAGCAATGTTGACTTGAAAAATAAAAGTGAAAAATTAGTATATAAAAAAATGCCACTTACAATTAATATAAAAAGCATACTGGAAAAAGAAAAATTTGACAGTATGCTTTTAATTTTGTGTTTTAATGTAATAATAAATAAATCAATTTTTCAACTAATAATCGCGTTCCATATCACGTGCTAATTCTTCCTGATACCTTTGTTCAATAGCGGCATCGCACAATGCAAACATTGCATCGCATTGTTTAATTTGTTCTTCAAATCTAAAATTGTCAAGTTCTAGGTCTTGAAGATTGACACCTTCTACTTCTAAATTCCTAGTATCTAATAGTATAAATGCGTCTTTCGCTTTATCAAACGATCTTTTTGCGTCCTCAAATTTTTCATAGTTAAAATCATTCATTCCTTGATTGTACCACCATTCAGCGTCGCGGACGGCTTTTTCTATTCCATATTGTAGCCTCTCTTCTTCCGAGTAACCGCAGGCTCTCGAAAATATAGTTGACGTTTCGCCACTAGAGTTCCTATCGTGATTTTCAGAAAAACTGCGATGGTTATTGTTGCTAGTTTCTGAAATATGTTCACAACAATCCTTTAAAGCCTTTTCACATTTGTCCTTGTATTCTTTGTGGTCACTAAAGTTTGAAAAACGATTCGTTGCTTTTGCCAAGTGCACTGCCGCGCTATAATAGTTGCCGCTTTTTAGAGCTTTGTCTGCTTCTCCTACAAAATTAAAGCCGTCGTCTAGACATTCTTGTTTGTGATTATTTAAAATAGAGAGCACATCGTCGCATGCATTTATAGATTTTTCATCACCCGCTAACTGATAATGGTGTTTTGCAGTTTTGCAAAGAGTTTCTAATGTATCGTAATCGTCAGCATCAATTGCCGCCTGTAGTTTAGAAAATAAACAATAGCCAATTTTGAAATTGCATGTTTTTTCAATTTGTGGGTCGTCTACTGCTTTTAGGTATTTTACCGATTCTTTAAAATATGGTACTGCTTTATCATATTGTTTTTCTTCATATAGCGTATCTCCAAAATTAAATATGTACATTCCTAAGTCTGCTTGGCATTGTTTTGCTTTTTTAGCATCCCCAGCTTTTTTATAATCGGCAAGCGCAAGAGTGTAAAAATTTACAACGTCAGCATATCTTTTGCAACTTTTTGCGCGCGCAACTTTTGAGTCGCCTTCTAGTACAATATTTTTATTCATAAGTGCGTCACATTCTCTGTATTTTACATAAGCGCCTGCAGTATTGTAATTTGTTTTTGCTTGCGCAAGCAAAGAATTTGCTGCATCATAGTCTCCATTATCAAATTTTGCGCGCGCTTGTTGAAATAAGATGTCCCCAATATTTATATAACATCTCTCTTTGCATTTATCGCATTTATTTGCGTATTCATCAAAGTCGCCACTTTTATAAACTTCGCTTGCAGCGGAATAGAGCTCAATTGCAAAAGAAAATTGTTTATTATTTTCATATTGTTTTGCTTTTGTAGCCAATCCTTGCGCCTTTTCATAATAGCATTTTTTTGTGGCTTGGTCACACAGCGTGCAACCTTCATTGTAACCCTGACTTGCAAAAATTTCTTTAGCGGTTTGATAGCTCTTTATTGCATCATCATACCTTTGCTTTGAAAGTAGCGAGTCTGCTTCTTTAGCAAAAGAATTGCCCTTTTCTATTTGGCGTTGTTGCTTGTTATCCTTGTGGGTATCATATTTGTCTTTTATTTTTTTAATCAACGACTTTGGCTCTTGATTTCCCTCAACTGTTAGCCATATTACATTGCTATTGTCATCATCAGTGAAAAGTGGGTCGTCGACCACTTTTACTCCTAGTTTTTTTGCTAACCTCTTCTTTTCTTTTTCTTTTTCTTTTTTGTCCATAAATTCAACTCCTTTTTACAACTTTATTTATATTAAAAAGTATAACATATACATAGTTTAAAGTCAATATTGGTATTGAAATTAATTTTGAAGATTTTATATAATTAACACAATGAAAATTTAACTGGAAAATTATCTATTACACAAAAAATGCTTGATATTTTTTTTTAGTTGTGGTAAACTAAGGTGAAAAATTTACAAGTGAGGAAACAAAAATGATTAAGCACTTAACTAAATGGGGGG
>CALDMJ010000186.1 GCA_937914725.1 uncultured Clostridia bacterium
GCTATCGCACTAGTCGGTGCGAAGGCAGGTGACAGGGTCTTTTTTGGAAGCCATACGTGACGGAATGAACCCCGCAAGCAAAGTCAAACCAATCGAAATAACAATCATAACAATCCCTGCAATCGGTGAAAGCACTGCAATGTTGCCAATGTCCTCAGCAAGCCCACCAATAATTAGATTTATCGGAATCGTCAATAGCAGCGTCACACCCACACCAATAATGCCCGCAAGCAAACCAATGATAAAGGTCTCTGCATTAAACACGCGTGCAATATCCTTCTTTCGTGCACCCATACTGCGCAACACGCCAATTTCTTTCGTGCGCTCAATGACCGAAACATAAGTGATGACCGCAATCATAATCGACGAAACAATCAATGAAATCGCACTGAACGCAATCAATACATAACCAATAATGTTAACCATATCAGTAAGGCTCGTCATAAACATCCCCATAATGTCATTGTAAAGCACTTGCTCATCACTAGGTTTGCCCTCATTGTAAGCATCAAGATGCGCCTTGATAGCGTTCTTGCTCTCAAAGTCAAGCGGATAAATTGCAATGTAGTTCGGCACAACGTTGCCGCCTAATTCGCGAAGTCTCGCCTCTTGCATAGCACTAATCGAAGTATAGAATTGTTCATATTTGTAAGATTTACCAGTCAAAGGGTCAGTTTCTGCATTTGAATTTGCAAACTCGACAATTTCGCTTTGTAAATTTGCATATTGCACGAGAGTGGAAAGTCTCTTGCTAAAAGCAACACCTGTACCATAAATTTGGTTTTGAGTGTCAGCGCGAGGGCGTAAGATTCCACTGATTTTGACTTCAATGTACTTTGTTTTGTCAAAACTTTCACTCGTGTATTCACTCGGCGACTCAATAAATGCGCCCGTTGAAGAATCAAATGTGTAGTAGTTGTCATTTGTCGCAATATAGAACGATTTGCCAATAACTTGGTCAAAATTGATCTTTGTCTCACCATCAACATAAATGCCAAGTTGTTTTAAAATGTTATCACCAATTTGATTGTATTTGTCAACAAATAGGGCGAGTTCGTAAGCGCCTTGCGGATACGTCCCTCCAATGATGTCGTACTGAGTCTCAAGAAAAGCTTTGTTGTCAATCAAAACATTCCACTGCGTGTCACTGCTCAGCATCCTATATTGCGTGTCACTTGAGTCATTGACATTTATGTACTTATATTTGTTAGATGCAATGTCAAGCGTATAGACATTCAAGCGCTGTCCCGTCGTCATAACAATGTCGTTGTATAAATTTTTATCAAGCGTATTAATGGCATTGTCGATGTAATCTTGAGTGATTTTAACGTTCGGCCTGATTTCTTGCGCCTTTTTCGTCACATCTTTGACGATAATTTCTTTGGCAGTTGGGAATTTGTCAAGCCCCGCGTCACTCATCATCGACGTAAGTGCCGAATAGTTGAACTGACTCTCACTGATTGTCAATGGGTTAGATGAAAGCATATCCGCTTGCAACTTTGCAATGTAAATGTTGAACCCGTTCGAAAGCGCAAGCACAAGTGTCACGCCAATAATGCCAATGCTGCTGGCAATTGAAACAAGCAGCGTCCTGCCTTTCTTTGAAAGTAAGTTTTTAAAACTCAAGGAAAGGGCAGTGAAGAAGGACATCGACGTCTTTTTGAAAGGCGTCTCTTTCTTGTTCTTCTTTTTGTTCTTTTCTGTTTTCACCGATTGTATAACTGCTCCAGCGTCAACTTCTTGAGGTTTTTCTGTATTTTCTGTTTTATTAGTGCCCGCGTTTGCGTCCTCAACCGTAGCGGAAACATTTTGCTCTAAAGATGCGACGTTTTTAGCGGATGAAGTATAAGGATTACTATCTTCGACAATGACGCCGTCAAGCAACTTTACAATGCGCGTCGAGTATTTTTCTGCAAGTTCGGGGTTGTGCGTAACCATAATTACAAGGCGTTCTTTCGCAATTTCTTGAATCAAATCCATTATTTGGATGGAGGTCGCAGTATCAAGCGCGCCAGTCGGTTCGTCAGCGAGCAAAATTTCTGGGTCATTGACAATTGCACGAGCAATAGCAACGCGTTGCATTTGTCCGCCCGAAAGCTGGTTTGGCATCTTATGGATATGGTCTTTGAGTCCAACGCGCTCAAGCGCTGCAAGTGCGCGATTTTTGCGTTCGCTGCTAGGAACACCCGAAATTGTGAGTGCAAGTTCAACATTTGCTAGAACATTTAAATGTGAAATCAAATTATAGCTTTGAAATACAAATCCGATTGTGTGGTTGCGATAGGCATCCCAGTCATTAGACTTAAAATCCTTTGTTGAAATGCCTTTGACAACGAGGTCGCCAGATGTGTAATGGTCAAGTCCGCCGATTATGTTTAAAAGAGTGGTTTTGCCGCATCCCGATTGTCCTAGTATACTCACAAATTCGCTCTTGCGAAATTCAATTGAAATTCCTTTCAGTGCAGGAACATTTGCGTCAGCCATAGTGTATTCTTTCTTGATGTTGTCAAGTTTCAGCATTTTTTCACCTCAAACATTATTCTAATTGTCGTCATTATTTTCAAAAATAGGGAAATTGTTTTGGTATTCATTACCATTTAGGATATACGCGCTGTCACAACGGTGTTCCGAAAGTCTTAGAACAGCGTTGTTGAATTCTTTTAATAAATCCATCAGTAGTACAATATTTTCTTCGCCCACACTGTCAATGAAGTGCTGCAAGCAAAGGTTCATATTATAACAGCGACTCTCAATACTCTTGCGAATGTCATCATTTAGCTTCAAGTAATGATTTTTCATATTGGAACCCGTAACATAATATTCAATATAGCCTTTCTTTTCAAGTTTGTTGCAAAACTGCGTGATAGCCGACTTTGTCAATCCAAGCCTTTTTGCAAGCTGGCTTTTATGTACTGGTTCGTGAAACTTTTCAGCCTCAGCAGTGATTGATAAAATCATAATTTCGCTATATGTCAGTCCCAAATCTTCCCACGTTTGAAGCGCATATCGTTTTAGATTATCGTTTGTTTCTGCTAACATTTTGAGCATTAACTCACTCATTTTTCCCATAGAATTTTTCTTCCTTTTGTTAATTTTTGTTTAATACTTAACAATTATATTCAAAACATCCCCAAAAGTCAACCGAATTATTACAAATATCAATTAACCTTTCACAATTTTTAATTATTGTGCTTTTTTTCTATTTTGGTATTGACAATTTTGCAAAGTTGTGGTATCATTACTTGCAAAAAGGGTAAATAGGAGAAGGTATATGAAAAAAACAATTAACGATATCTTGGAACAAGAAAAGAAAACAATTATTGCCAATGAAAGTTTGGTGAATAAAATCGGTATGGAAGTGTGGGACAAGGTTATTCGCGGCAAACACATCACAATCCGTGCAAGAGGCACAGACCATATTATTGAATGTGTCAAAAAGTTGCCACTTTTGACATACTATAACGATTATAAAGACAATGTTATCAAACAATTGAACGAGAACGAAAAGGCTGTAAGTTTGGTTGCAAACTTTATGGTTAACGCAACGGCGGAAGAACTCAACTTCTTTGTTTCGCAAATGAACGAGGGCGGAGACACCGCGTGGTTTGTCAATGATTATTTGTTTGCAATTCCAAAACTTCACGACGCAATCAATACAATAATTGAAAATGGAGAAATTGAAAAGGTAAAAGCGTTGTTTGCGTTTGCGTATGACGACATTCGCGATTTGCGCTTGACGGAAAGAACGCACCCAAACAGTTTTACGGCATATGCTGAGGGTAGAACAAGTCCAGAAATGACGACCTTCTTTGATAACTACCTTAATTGTAATGCAATTATTTTCAATGACTACCTTGTCAATGTGCAAGAGGAATGCCTTGATTATAGTTCACCAAAGCAATTCTTTGAAGAAATCGCATTCTATAATAGCGTAAAACAGTTTGATTATGAAGACCAAATTAAAACGCCTGAAGTTTTGTTTAAAGCATACTTGCTTTTCAAAAAACTCAACGAAAGCAAAGTTTGGAAAACGGAAGAAATGTTTTCAGTCAATAAGTTTGTTGAACGTGATAATCTTCGTCGCAAGTACGACGACTTCACCAACACGCAAGAAAGTCAAGTTCAAAAACTTTATAAAGAAATTACAACTCCAGAAAAAAATGACGACCTAGAAAGATAATCATTTCAAGAGAGTATCAGCCCACGGCATTACGCCGCAGGGCTTTTCTTTATATATTGCTATACATCTTTTCAATTATGTTAGTAGTTATTGTTTTAGTCTAACGGAGAAATTATAAAAATCTATAGTAAATCAGTTGTAAAAAAAATAAAAATGTGGTAAAATCACGATGAAAAAACAAATTGCAAGGAAGGAATTGCTTATGAAAAATAGAACAAAAGTGCTAGGGGGGGGGATATAAAGTTGTCAAAAATGACAGTATAACCCCACACAATAATGAGGAATACTGTCAAAATTTGCAGGTATCCTGCAAAAAACGACATAATTACGGATTGACGCTTCTCAACATCGTGGTGCTAATTTTAGCATTGGTGTTTATGGCGTTCACCACATATTGCACACTAAAAGATTCAAAGACTGCGACAGGAACAATCGCGTTCACATTCGATAGCCCCGCAATGAGTTTTGATAGCGGCATTGGAATGTTTTATTCAAATGTCAGTATGGACGGAACACTCAATAGTGGCGAAATTTCTTATGGTGACGCGACAGCCGTGAGTAGCATAAAAAATTGGAATTACAATGTTGGGTTAGATAGTGGAAACCAACTCGGTTCGTACTTTGTCAAAATTGAATACGTATTCAGCGACTTGAGCAGTACGGAAAGCAAAATTGAATTTGACAATACAACATATTCGTTTGGGACGACCTCGCTTGGCACTGTAAACGCTGATAGTGACTTGAAAAATAGATTCAGTTTGTCATCCACCGCTGCAGTCGCAAAGGGCGTGACATTCAATTTGTTCCAACCGCTTTCACATTTTACATACACAAGTGGCGTATTTACAACAAGTACTCCGCAAACCCTTTATATAGTAATTTCTGCGGACTCAAAAAAAGATATGTCCGACTCCCGCGCACAAACGACTATCGCAGCAAACCTTGGATTTGGAATAGTGGCAAGTACAACAAGTAATGTAAGTGCCATTGAAAATGCTACATACGAGATTGTGTATGGCGGTGGAGAATACGATTCTAGTACATTTTCTTCATCTGATTCATTAATTGTCACGAACCCAACAAAATATATCAAGATTGAATTGGAATCAAGTGAACCACTTTATAGTGCAGCGGCAGAGATTACTAATACTGCTAATGATTGGATGTATACAATGACAACGAACTCAAACGGTTCGATATTGACAGCCATAAATGCAAACACGCTGGGCACAATTGATGTTGCATCGATGTTAATCAATGCTCCTGTAGGCACTTTCAGCACTGAAAAAAGTGATGTTTTATGTGCATTTAGTGTGTATTCATCCACAGACGGTGCAACATATACTCAAATGATTGATAAGAATACTCTAAAATTTGCTACAGCATCACTAAAGTTGAATATAGTAAACTATACAGCGCCTACTTATACTATTGACAGTAATGGCACTTTTACAATGGGGGTTAATCACAATGTTTCTTGCGGGGCTGATGATTATGAGGGGATTGTTACTTATGGTACTTGCAGCATTGAGTTGTTTCCTAGCGCCTACATTAGGGGAAAATTTACAATAAGTTCTGCAACTTCGGTAAGAACCACATCTGCCGAAGCAACAGTTGATAATGTAACGTATTATGCGGAAGCATCAAAAAATGCTACAAGTGGGTATGACTTTGTTATTACTTCAAAATCTAAAGTAAGTAATGTTGACCTTTTAAAAACTCTCGCAAGTACATTTGAAGACTTCTTCGGCTGTTATTATACTGGAAGTGGGACTCTAGTATTGTATTATTCATTTAACAATATAGACTATGTTGATTTGAATAAATCAATCGCAATAACCTTAATTCATTTTGATATGGGCGAACGTATCTGCTGCGTGACGGGTGACACGGGAATTAGTACGGGCTTGAATGGGGAAACAATGCTTGCGCAAGATTTGTGTGTTGGAAATTATGTTCTCGCAATGGATACAACTACAAATGTGTTGAGTCTACAAAAGGTAACAGATGTTATCATTGTCACAAGGGATTCAATCGCAACAGTTAGGTTGAAGGACGGCAGCGTGTTGAAACTCACGCCAGACCACCCAATATTGACACAAACGGGCTGGGCGACTTGCACGGGCAAATCTACGTATGACGTAACCCCAGATGTATTGCGTGATACGCCTCTCAAAGTCGGCGATTTGGTAAAAATGCAAACAGGTTATGCCGAAGTCGAGTCAATTGAAATTGAAACTTTGGTTGAACCAATAACAGTCTACAACTTCAAGGTAGAAAACAACAATAACTTCTTTGCTAGTGGAATCTTGCTACACAGTTAATCGTTTATTGTTAATCTTAAATATGAATAATAAACAATATTAAAAAGTTGTTAGACAAAACACGTCTAGCAACTTTTTGCAATAGACTGCAAAAAGTTATCAATTTTGCAAAGTTTTTGCAATCAATTGCAAAAACTTCTTGATTTTTACATATAATTGTGGTATGATTATAATCATAATAGAGAGGGGAGTAATGATAGAAAGAAAAGAATATTTGGAGAAATTAGAGAATTGGAAAGATGAACAAGTAATCAAAGTTATCACGGGTATTCGTCGCTGTGGCAAATCAATGCTGTTGAAACAATTTCAAAACAAATTGTTAGATGACGGTGTTGCTGCGGAACAAATTGTTTATATCAATTTTGAAGATATGGATAATGAACCGTTGTTTGATTATCAGAAACTTTACGAGTATATCAAATCGCATCTTGTGCAAAACAAAATGAACTACATTTTTTTGGACGAAATACAATGTGTCGATAAATATGAAAAAGTAGTAGACAGTTTGTATATCCGTGAAAATGTTGATTTGTATATTACGGGTTCAAATGCGTATATGCTTTCAAGTGCCTTGTCGACGTTGCTTTCGGGTAGGTTTGTGGAAATTTCAATGTTGCCGTTTTCATTTGCAGAGTTTCGCCAATTAAACCTGAATGAAAATGAAGATAAACTTTTTGCCGACTATATGCAGTATGGTGGGCTTCCTTACATTGCTACGATGGATAAAAACAAAGGTAAGGTGGAAGACTATATTGAGGGAATCTACAATACCGTCATAATAAAGGATGTCGAAGACAGACAAACGCGACGTTTGGACAAAAAAGTCATCGACACAGCATTGCTTCGTTCAATCGCAAAATATCTAGCGGACGTGGCAGGAAATTTGGTAAACATTAGTGGCATTGCAAATTATTTGACATCTAATGTTAGAAAAGTATCATCACACACTGTTGATGATTATGTAGAATTACTGACTGAAGCATTTATATTTTATAAGGTAAACCGCTTTGACATTAAGGGCAAAGAGTTATTGAAAACGAATGCAAAGTATTATATCGTCGATACGGGGCTGAAAAACTATCTTGTTCCGCGAAAGAATTATGATTTGGGTTTCACACTTGAAAATATTGTTTACCTTGAATTATTGCGTCGTGGATACAAAGTAAATGTCGGCAAAGTTGCAAGCAAAGAAATAGATTTTGTTACGGAGCGCAACGGCATTATTGAATACTACCAAATATGTGCGAACTTGACCGATGAAAATACTTTCAATCGCGAAATGTTAGTATTTGAAGATGTGAAGGACAATTATCAAAAAACAATACTCAC
>CALDMJ010000187.1 GCA_937914725.1 uncultured Clostridia bacterium
GATTTGCCTTATCTTCTGCAACTTTTTCTCTACGTGGCGGAAAACTATTATTGTTTTTTCTAAAGTTTCTTTTTTGAATATTTTGTGCGCTTGGAGCACTCTCACTCTCTTGCACTTCAGCAACTGCTTTATTTTGCGCGTTGCGATTTTCTATTTTTCGTACGCCAAAACCATTTTGACGCGTGTTGATTTCTCTTTTATTCGCAACCATTGTGTTGCGTCTTTGTGGAGCTGCTGAGTTGTTTTCGCTGGCTCTTTCCCTGTTAGTTCTTTCTTTATTTATTGTATTCTTTTTTTCTTCTCTACGACGACCATTTATTTCGGAAAGTATTTCCTCATAACTTAGTGTCGGTTCTTCAAATTCTTCCATTTTTTATAATATTCTCCTTTATTTTTGTTTTTATTTATTTGATTTTGATTGCTTCATCCCTTCCGGCAAGGCTCGCCTTGACTGCAGGTTTGGTTGTCGTCTCACAATAACATATACGCCCCAACCAACACTTGCACTTGTGCCGTCTGGCACTCTCCACTTCGGCGAGGGCTACGCCTCCGCATTCGGTCAAAATGACAATAAAATTATATATTCTCTCCCTATTCTTCAAGCAATCATATAACAAATTTCGATTGTTTTACGCGGTCGTGTTCGGCAAATTTGCGCGGGCTCATAATATTGCTTGGGTCAAGATAGAAGCGCATTCCTTGCGATTCGTAGTAGTTGACCATAAATATTACATTGATAAATACGACTGTCAATGGCAATGTGAACAGCAGCGATGCGCCGAATGTATAGCGTGCGCAAACAAAGTTTACGACAAACGCAAAAATTACAAACACGATGATGTTTGAGAGTGTTCTCCAAAATCTATGACTGACGACTTTGACACCCTCAGTAAAACTCTTGTTAACGCTGTCGCTATGTAGCACCAAATACGGCACAAAGCACGACAAGAGTGCTGACTCAAGCGATAGCACAAACATTGAGATTAGGACAAACAACATTGGTGCGAGAATGCCCCAAATTTCGCCTGTCGACATCAAATTTAATACAAAGTATCCGCTGACACCTATTATTGCCCAGAATGGCAATTTTATTAATGTTTGAATCAATCCTTGCAATAGCGCGCGCCCAAAATAGCGAATGTAAGCGCCGCAAAAACCGACGCGCGTCAGACTTGACATTGCGCCGCGCAAGACTTCGCAATTCGGCAAAGTTGCGGCGTTAAAAATTACGGCAATCAAAAATAAGCCGATGCAAACGCCGATAATGTTTGGCGTGAGCGCGCTGAGGTTTTGCCCGATTATATCAATGGCGTTGCCTGCTAAGTCGACAAGCTTTTGCCCGACTTCCGTAGTATTATACGAGTATAGTTTGCTCCAAAACTCGCTGAATGCGACAAAGAACCCGCCGTCCGAAAGCGTTTTGACAATGTCATATCCAATCCAAACGACAGCGCCACCGAAAATCGCTAGCACGACCAGCATATATGCCATATTCTTCCAAACTAGCGAAAAATTTGTTGACAATACTTTTATCGAATTGCGCAATACCATTTTATGCCCTCCCGATGAACAACATACCAAGCGTTTTAAAACATACACAATAATTACAAAGTGAGTATATAGTTTGAACAAAAATTGACAAATGAAAACAACGACTTTTAGTATTTGTCAATAGTTTAAACCAAACTGCAAGATTATTAAACTTTTCAATTCAATTTGCGCAAAATGCGCACACAGTACCTTTGCAAGTTTCATTGCGACGCTAGTATTATACAACAAAGCAAAAAAAATTGCAAGCGTTTTTTACAAATCAAAAAAAAATGAGAAAACATTTGCCGCTTTCTCATTTTTATGAATTGTTTTTCAGTCGCTTCATATTTTGCTAAAAACGCCCGAATTGCTAGTTCATTTTTTTGTAACATTTTTAGCAAATTAATTTTTAGCAGTCCTTTTACAATATGCATTATACACATATCGTATTACAATATGTATTATACGCATATCATACTAGATGACGCGCCGCCGCTAAAGGTGAGCGTTATATTTTTATTGTCTTTTGTGATTGTGTAAGTGATTTTGTTTTTGTTTGCCGTATCTAAAGTACAATCGCCGCTAACTGTCATTGTCCACATATATGGTTTGCTGACAAGTATTGCGTAGTTTTCGCCGACCGATTGCGTCAATACAATTTCTTTGCCGTTTGTTGCCACTATTTGGCTTTGAACTTTGCCGTCCTTCAACAAATATAGTATTACACCGTTACCACTTGCGCCTGTGACGGAGATGTTTATTGTCATTAGGCTATGCGTTTTTGTCCACTTGCCATATAGAGTAATATTTGCGGTGTAGCCTGTTGCGCTCAAACTACTTAATGCGGTGCCAGCGCAGGCGGAATTTGTGTACCACCCGTCAAATGTGTATCTTGCTCGACTCGGCAATACTAATGATGTTGCTGAGTCATATGTGTGCGTTGTTGGCGCCGTTTTCCCGCCCCAATCGGTAGTCAATTTATCATCGTTAGCCAAGTCACCTGTATAGTTATATGTAATTGTATAAACTTGCGCTTTCCAGTTCGCGGTCAAAGTGATGTCGCCGCTCAAAGTGCTTCCGTCAATTGTGAATGTTGCATTTGAGTTGGCTAAGTCGCCTGTCCACCCAGTAAAGTCGTAACCCGTTTTAGTCCCCGCGGTGATTGTAGTAGTTGAAACACTTGTTACAGTTGTAGTTGTCGTGCCACCTGTTCCTGTATTGTTGCAAGTAATATCATAGGTAGGAGTTGTTCTTTCAAAATCAACCCAAAGAATATAGTACGAATAGCCTTCCGTATCTTCACCATCATATGTAAAATCAGAGGCGGAATATCCGCTAAGAATGGTATCTGTACTTTTTTCGGTAAAAGTTTTAGTACTTTCCCCAACTCTAGCAGTTAGTTTAAATCCATAACCAGTCCCTGAAATTAATTTAAGTTGTTCTATAGGTATTGTGACACTACTACCAATTGACGTTTCATGGTAAAGATACCCACCGCGCTTTGTCAAATAATACGAATATATCACCCCTACAACATGAGAACAATTCCATGCTCCATCCAAAGCACCACAAACACAAAACTGGGAATCTACACCTTCAGGCGTTATTTTCTCATGGGCACACTTTATCCCAACACAGTACCGATTATAATCTGCTGATGCAATGTTTATGTTGGGCGCACTAGCACTAAAATAAAAATATACATTAAACAACAATAAAAACATTAACAGCATAAACGCAAAAAAGCACTTACAAATCTGCCGTGCCAACGTCATTTTACTATTTTGTTTAATACCTACTGATTTCTGTTTTTGCGATTTTATGCTAGTATCTTGCAAATTACGACAGCATTCCTCACTGTTTTGAGAGGTTATACTGTCATTTTTTGCAACATTATACCCCCC
>CALDMJ010000188.1 GCA_937914725.1 uncultured Clostridia bacterium
AGGGAAGAAAGCAAAGAACCTATTACATACTATTCACGTCTTTCTTTTTGTGTACCACATTATACTAAAAAGTTCTAAAATTTTTTTTAATTTCATATTATTTAGAAAACAATAGTATTTTAAAATCAACATAATTTGATAAAATATACTTTTTTTCGACAAAATCTTTCATTTTTTTCAAATTTATTTCTTTTATAATTGAGGTGCAACAATGAAGTTCATAGTTTTTCGATTGAGCAGTATTAGAAAACTATTTTTGGTTTTTGTGTTGCTGGCGCTATTGTGTGTCAATCTCAATGGCGGCACAATCGCGGGCGTATATTTGGGGCAATCAATAAGAAAAGTTCCAATTTATAGTGTGCAAACACAAGAAGCGAAAGTTGCAATTTCATTTGATGCAGCGTGGGGAGCAGACAAAACGGAAAAAATTATGGAAATTTGCAAAGAATACAACGTCAATGCAACATTTTTCCTAGTTGGTTTTTGGGTTGACAAGTATAGTGACATCGTCAAAAAAATCAACGATAATGGATTTGAAATAGGAACACACTCAAATACGCATCCCGATATGTGTAAACTTGATAAAGAGGGAATGAAATTTGAACTTGAAACGAGCATTAAAAAAATCAAGGACATAACAAACAAAGAGGTTACTTTGTTTCGAGCGCCTTATGGCTCGTATAACAATGACTTGATTTCAGTTGCAGATAGTTTGAACTTAAAAACAATTCAGTGGGATGTCGATTCACTAGATTGGAAAGGTCTTAGTGCTGAACAAATTTCGCTTAGAATTATAAACGGCGCAAAAAACGGCAGCATTATTCTTTGTCACAACAATTCAGACCACATTTTGGATGCTTTACCTATAGTACTTGACAGATTGCAAAAAAAAGGGTTTAAAGTCACGAATATTGGTGACCTGATTTACCAGGATAATTACTCGATCAATAGTCAAGGTATACAAATAAAAAATTCATAATGCACGAATGGAGGGAATTATAATGAATTATGAACAAATGAACAACAACAAAGTCTATGTTTATGGGGAAGTCGTAAGTGAGGCGGTTTTTAGTCACGAAGTTTATGGCGAAGGCTTTTATGATATGTTTTTGAAAGTGGAAAGACTTTCATCCCAATGTGACATTCTCCCAATCACAATTTCGGAAAGAATATTGAAAGAGGAAAATATAAAGTGTGGCGATTTTATCGCTTTGAAAGGACAATTTAGGAGTTATAACAAACAACTTGATGGCAAAAGCAAACTTGCACTCACAATATTTGTACGTGAAATCATCCCAAAAGTTGAAAACGCACCTACTAATATTATAGAATTGTCAGGTTTTGTTTGCAAAGAGCCAATTTATAGAACAACGCCATTCAACCGTGAAATATCAGATGTTTTACTTGCAGTAAATCGTGCTTATAATAAATCGGATTATATTCCTTGTATCGCGTGGGGGCGTAATGCACGTTTTGTCAAATCAATTGAAGTTGGCGAAAAAGTAATTCTTCAAGGACGCATTCAAAGCCGCGAATACCAAAAGAAAATTGACGACGAAACAGTCGAAAATAAGGTTGCTTATGAAATTTCAATCAGCAAAATCGCGCTCAATCCAAGCGAGGAAGATGTCGGCGAAACCAAAGTTTTTGTTTCTTAATATAGATTTGGTTTGACATTTCTTATTTATGTGATATAATAACAAATGATGGAGAAGAACAATGACTAATTTGCTTGAAGTAGGTGTCGCGTTCACGCTAGGAAGTTTAACGGTCAAATGGTACGGTATCATTATAGCGACAGGTGTCCTTGTCGCTGTTTTGATTGCGTGCTATAATTCAAAACTCAAAGGCTATAGCAAAGATTTTCCGTACGAACTATTGCTATGGTGCTTTCCGCTTGCAATAGTTGGCGCGCGAATATACTATATCATATTCTCAGGGCAATCTTATACTTTTGTTGAGGCGATTGCGATTTGGAATGGTGGTATGGCAATCTATGGTGGCATCATCGGCGGGATAATAGGACTTATCTTATATTCAGTTATAAGAAATAAAAACCTTCTGCAAATCACGGACATTGTTGCGCCGAGTTTGATTATTGCGCAAGCAATCGGTAGGTGGGGGAACTTTGCTAATCAAGAAGTGTATGGACAAGTTGTTACGGACACTGCGCAGCAGTGGTTTCCCTTTGCAGTGTACATAGAAAGACTGGGGGAATGGCACTATGCTATGTTCTTCTACGAGAGTATGATGTGCCTAATAGGTTTTATCCTTTTGATGTTTCTTTTCCAAAAAACAAAATCTTACGGAATTGTCACTGCTACATATTTGATATTTTACGGAATTGAAAGGTTTATCCTTGAAGGAATGCGCCAAGAAAGTGAGATTTTGTTCATATCGGGGACCAAAATTCCTATTTCGCAAGTTGTTAGTATTGGGTTTGTAATAGCGGGAATTACCATTTTGGTAGTTTTGCAGATTTTGGCACGCAAGAGGGTGCACGCCATAGCTGCAACAAAGCGACAAAAGCAAGAAAACGCTGAAATGCCACAAAAAACGCATTCAAAGGCGGAAAGACAAAACAAAAGAGGTAATGCTGCAGATGCGTTAAACAATGATAGTGATAGTGAATTGCAGACCACTAATGCTAAAAAAGTGACAAGTGCTTCAGTGACAAGTGTTTCTATGAATGATAAGTCAAATGCAAATAGTCAAAAGGACAACATTAATGAAGAAAATTCAGATTTATAACATTGTATTTGGAACAGTTATAGCACTGTACGTGTTGTGTTTTGTTCTTAATTTATGCGAGGTCAAGCAGTTCAATTTTGTTGAGGAATATTGGTTTCCAATATTCCTTATGATGATGGGCGTATTAGTGCTGACGCGTGGTGCGCTTTTCTATAGTGACTCCTCTACATTTTCAGGTATAGCACTTGTTCTTGTTGGCGCGGCATTTGCAGTAAAGCAAGGATTAGTGTTGAAGTTCTATTATATACTGCCAACAATGCTTGCTGGTATTGCAATTAGTTTACTTGTGACGTTTTTGGCGTTTAAAAACAAACTTTACTTAAAATCATTTTGCATTGCGATAATTTTGACTGCTATTAGTTGTGTGGGGTACGCATTTTAGTAACAAAAGGAGAAAGTGATGAATAATTTTGACATTGAACGAAAGGGATACAATAAAAAAGAAGTCGACAAGTATTTGTTTGAATTGAGTTCTAAGTACGAACAACAAATTGAGAAATTAAATCAAGATAAAATGCAAATTCAAGCGGAGCTTATGCAATTGAGATTGGAACTCGACTCGTATAAAAGCAAGGATGACCAAATTTCAAATGCGCTTGTTGTCGCCGTTGAAACCGCAAAAGAAATTGAATCGAGTGCCAAGACGGTCTATGAACTTGAGATAAAACGGGTAAAAGTCCTCTATAAAAAGTGGAGTAATATCCTAAACGAAATACGAGCTTTGTATCCTAATATTAATAAAATGAGTGGTATATCAACTTTGTTTAACGAATTTCAAGAAGCCCTGAACAAGATTTTGCAAAAAGAAAACGAAATTTCGCAAATGCCAAGCAATGTGAACAACGCCGCGGAAAAAGTCTATGCAAAAACGCTCTTATCAAGAATGTGGGGCAAAAATGCGAATACAGACGTCAAGAAAAGAAAAACTACCATTGAACCGACATCAACAGTGAAAAGAGCCGACGCTGCTGAGAAATCAAGGGAAGAATATAGACAAATGGACTTCGCTTCACAACAAAAAACAAATGATGGAGAGGGAGAGTTTGAAAAATTTTTGAAAAGTGAATTTGAGGACTTTGATAACTTTCAGTATAAAGCAAGTCACAAAGATTCTAATGTTTCGCCTGAAAAGAAATCAAAATATCTTGACGCCTTAGAGCAAAGCCTCAACAAGTCTCAGTCTGCCGATGACAATCAATTTGATATGCTGGAAGCACTAAAACCAAAAGAGGACTTGAAAGACATAATGAAATCATTTAACCTAGATGATTAATAATTTCTACACACAAAGAGAAAGGGTTACACGTTTAGTGTAACCCTTTCTCTAGTTAATCATATTTGAAATGCTAGAATTTGTTATAAATTGTATTTGCCTGTAAAGTTGTCAAGTAACTCAAATATCCATTTTGCATAGTCGTTGAGCAAAGTTGTTTTATCAAGCCATTTTGTGACAAAATCATTGATTGCTGGAACGACGCAGAGTAGGTTGATGATTGCAATTACGCCTGCAACATAGATAAGTCCTTTAATTGCACCGAAAGCAAACCCGAGAACCCTATCAAGCCCGTTGATTGCACGGTTTTCAGTGATTTTATCAAACAATTTGCTAAGCAAAGCAAGGGCGATTCTAATGAGTAAGAACAACAATACCGCTGCGCAAACTGTTGTTACCAACCCTCCAAGTTGTCCTGAGAACCACGCCTGAACATTTTGACCGCTCGCAATAGTTTTTCCTCCAAGCATAATGACGAGCAGTGATTTTAGAACGCCGCTGACATTAAAGCTATCAATTAATGTAGACGCCTTTGTTGCGTCGGCAACTTCATAGTCAAGCGAGCCGAAGTTTGAGACGACATTTGTCATCATATCAGTGAACATCTTTGAAATGCTGCCGCCAAAAATATTATCCACAAAGCTACCAAACATCGGGGCGAGCCAAACAGCAAGCACAACGGAAAGTGCTATGCCAACCAACGAAATGAGGGATGCAAGAAAACCTTGTTTAAGTCCCCATAGTGCAAAAAGAATGATAAGGACAATAAACACGATGTCAATCCAAAACATTAAAAATACTCCTTCAGCATATATAATAGCACAAAAAAGATTTTTTGTCATCTTTTTTGACACAAAAAAGAAAAATATATGTAATATTTTACATAAAAAACATAATAAAGTGATTTTATAAAAGCATTATTTCATAAACTTGTGTTAAATATACAAAAACGAGCG
>CALDMJ010000189.1 GCA_937914725.1 uncultured Clostridia bacterium
TATTTTTTGACAAATGTGGTAAAATAAACGTGAAAATCAAGAAAAATAAGGAGAACGAAAACTATGATTTTTAGAACAAAAGTGCTAGGGGGGGGGGGGGAATAATGTTGCAAAAAACTACAGCATAACCTCTCAAAATAATGCGGAATGCTATCGAAATTTGCAAGATACTTGCACAAATTGTAAAAATATAAAAAATAGTTCTACTAAAAAATATAATAAAAGCGTCCATATTACTAATACTAATTTTGCTGAGAATAAAAAATGTGCAAAAGAAGTATGTAATATGAAAAATCAACGATATACAACAAATACAAAAATAAATAATAAAAAAATATTTGCCATAATGATCGCAATATGGCTTTTGTTGATTACGTCTATATCACAAATGTTTGCATCTATTTTTGCACGCAGTGCGTCAGCGGGTCCGAAGATTGAATCTTGGTACGATAAGATTGTGATTAATACGGCTGAATTAGGGCTTTCTGATTCTGATTATACGACACTAGAGTCCGCAGGATGGAGTAAGTTAGATGATGTCGCGGACGAATCCAGTAGTAAATTTACTGACTGCATTGGTATGACCGTGGGTACGGGCTTTTGGACTGATGGGACTAGTATAGATACTGCACAAGTAAATTTGCCTATTTCTATACTTGAGGGAATATGTGGAACTGTGCAGTTGAAGGTGACAATTGGTGGAGTAGAAAAGGTTTACACAAATTCTAGTTATACAATGAGTGGATACACATCTAGCGATTTTTCCTTAGGATATGATGCTGGCTATTATTACGTGTATGTACTGCTTGTAGAGGTGGTAAGACTGCAAACGCAAAACACCTTAAACTTGATAATTAACTTTGAGAATATCCAATATCAAGGAACATCCGTTCCGCTATACGTGTTTGATAATGATACAAACGACATTTTGAGTGTAACTTCAGTCGTTCAAAGTGCATCTTCTACACCTATCAACATTGATTTTGACGCTAGCATAACAGTGCGCATAACACTAGCTGTTCCGTATCTTTGGGAAATTGAATGGACAAATGTTGAAAAATTTGTTAACAAAAGCGCTATTGTTGATGTGTCTGGAGAAGTGGTAATTAGCGCGAAAGTAAAGGTTGTTAGCAGTTATAACAATATAATCATTGTTTAGTTTTTTGATATAACGCTTGAAATTTTGATTTGTTTTTGGTATAATGACTTGAATGAAATGTCGATGTAAACATTCGTTAGAATAAAGTTATTTACATTGCGTTAGTTATGATGCTAAAAATACTAAAACAAAGCAAAAGGGTGAGCATATGGACAAAAAAACAGTTGTTGTAGGGATGTCGGGCGGCGTTGATTCGTCGGTTTCGGCGTATCTATTGAAAGAACAGGGGTATAATGTCGTCGGGTTGTTTATGAAAAATTGGGAGGAGACGGACGCCAACGGCTCTTGCACGGCGGAGCAAGATTATGCCGATGTGAGACGTGTTTGCGCTAAAATCGGTATTCCTTATTATACAGTCAATTTTGCAAAAGAATATATGGACAACGTGTTTGCGTCATTCATTGCAGATTTTGAGAAAGGGCGCACGCCAAACCCCGACGTGCTGTGCAACCGCGAAGTCAAGTTTAAACCGTTTTTGAAGTTTGCAAAATCAATCGGCGCCGACTACATCGCAACAGGCCATTACGCGCAAATTCGCCACACGGATGATGCGCACTACCTTTTGCGTGCAGTCGACGAAAATAAGGACCAAACGTATTTTCTCAATCAATTGAGTCAAGCACAACTGCAAGACGTACTATTTCCAATCGGGCGTTTGACAAAACCCGAAGTGCGCGAAATCGCGCGCGCGCAAGGGCTTGTAAACGCGGACAAAAAGGACAGCACGGGCATTTGCTTTATCGGAGAACGCAAGTTTCGCGAATTTTTGAAAAATTA
>CALDMJ010000190.1 GCA_937914725.1 uncultured Clostridia bacterium
GTGGGCTGTGGTCCAGTTGTTCCCCGCCATAACATAACTCAAAACCATTGAGTTTTGGTCTTTTTGAACAATCGTTTCGCCCGAAATGACAGGCTCAAAGTTCAATGTGCAGTCGATGTTTAGAGATTTATCAAAGTATAGTGGTAAAAGTTCTTCATTATAGAATGTTGAACTACCTGTTTCATACGTTGAGATGATGCCACCAATCAAGCCGCCGACGGATGTTCTGCCCACTACGCTACCTGTTGCGACGACTGCCTTGATATCACCCGAAATCGTTGCGCCGACTGCGCCGCCACTTAAGTTGCTATAAGGGTTGCGAACATATGCGTGACTGATTGAATCAAGAATTGTACCGCCAAAATTGAAGCCGACAAGTCCGCCGCTTGCCTTTGTGGTCGTGTTTTTCTTGAAAAATTCGAGGTTGATGTCGTCACTTGTTGCTCCAAATGACAATTTGTCAATTTCGTTTTGCTTTGTATGAGCAATCTTTGCTTGTGACAATTTTCCGCGGAGTTCGCCGACGATACCACCTGCGTAGTCGTCCCCTGAAATGTAACTTGAGCCACCGATTTCAAAGTTGATATTAGAAACAAAAGTATAAAGACCAACCATTCCAAACACGCCGCCTGCTGTTGCGCCGATGACCTTGACGTTGCCTGAAACGTCGATGTCATATACATTTGGAGAAAGATAGCATTCCATTATTGTGTCGTCACTCTTTGTGTCGACTACACCTGCTACAGCGCCTGCATAACTTACATATTCAAGCGTGTTTTTGATCGTTTTATTCTCTAAATCGTCTATACCATAGAACATTGAATCGTTTGTATACAGCGCGTTCCTTGTATTAATGCTTGTTTCGTCGTCGATTTCATAATACTCATTCCCCGAATTTCTATATCCGCTATTAACAGAAATGTTTGACGAAACGTGGAAGAGTTTTGAATTTCCATCCACAAGTCCAACAACGCCACCAACGATGTTTGCACCCTTGACGGCAACTTGGTTGCCTGAGACGCTGACATCAATGATGTTTGCATTTGTCATTGAACCTGCGACACTGCCGACAATGTTGCTTGACGCTGATTTGACTTCGATGAAAGCAAAATCAACATTTTTGACTGCGGCTATGTTGTTTGTAAGTGAATTTGTATCGCCGGTGATACTCTTAAAGAGTCCAAAGCGTTCCGCCTTTTCATCGACATTGGACACTACGGAAATGTTGGTCATTGAGAGCCCGTTACCTTCGACAATTGCTGAGAGTGAAACTTTAGGCGTTCTCAAATTTTCTTCATACGTTGAGAAGTCTACATTTTTAATGAGTCTTGCGTTCATTTTCGACGTAGCGACGAGTTGGCCATTTTGCTCTACTTCATAGATGTTCACAAAGTCTTGCGCTGAAGAAATCAGTGCTTGGTTGTGAATTGTGCCGAGTGCATAACCATACTTTTCATTTGTCGCAAAGTTTGCGTTGCTTTGCGTGACGTAAACATAGTTATAGATGCTTTCCCCAGTGACGTCATTTGTTTCGATTGAGTCGATTCTGCGAACGCTTCTTGCAATAACATTTGGTGCGACCAATTCAGGAACGCCGACCTTAAAGGCTAGTTTGTCAAATCCTGCGACCATTCCAACTGCGCCAAAGGTTGTTTCGCCATTAAAGTATGCTGCGACACTGACTGTTGGTTGAACCCAGACGCCCGAAAACTCAGAGTCGCTACTACTAAAGGCAAACCCTGCAAGAGAAGTCGTTGTCTTTAGGTCTTCCGCCGTCATTACTTGTGCTGGATTTTTGTTTCCGTCTCTGTCATAATCGACAAAGCGATCGGCGTTGCCGTTGGAGTCGTTCCAACGATAGTAGTACGCATTTGTGAGCGTGCCGTTGTTCAAGAACCTATCGCTTGCATCTGTGCCCACAAACGGCATATGCGCGATACTGTTTTGAATGATGTCGGACAAACTCAAGCAGTTATAGATTTCGCCTCTTGTTGCATTTTCATAGACAAAGCCAGCACTACGAGATTGTGACGAAATTTTAATATTTGCATAAGAGTCGTTAATTTCACCACTATTTTGGTAAACAAAACCGCCGACTTGCCCCACTGCATTAATAAGACCATCTTGCGCGCGCAAGCTATCGCTTACATACTTACCGCGAACGTAACTTGTGTTAATTGTCCCACTATTGACTGCTACAAATCCCCCCGTGTTGCCGCTTGTGCTTTCGATAACTGGCTCAAGGACATACGAACTTGAGATTACACCCTCATTTTGAGCAGTCAAACCTGCAACGTTGCCGCTTGAAGTCAAGTTGAGGTACTCAACGCGTGAATTTGTGATTGTTCCTGTGTTTATACCGACAAGCCCTGCAATATTTGCGGAAATTGTCGAGGTTTCGGAACTGCTTTGCGTCAAAACGATTTGCCCCAAAAGCTCGCTTGTTTGGTCTACTTTTTGGTCGACGCAAGCATTTGTGATTGTCCCTGCGTTTGTCCCCGCAATGACACCAAAGTTGATTGTTGAATATCTTTCCAAATCATATGTCATTTTGTGTGACAATCTAACTGTTACGTTTTTCAAAAGTGTATCAGCGTCGACACTTCCAAACAACCCAAGGTTGATTGTTGTACTGTTTTTGTCGTCCGTTTCAGTTGAGAATGATTCAATTTCAAGTGTATAGCCGTTTCCGTCAAGCGAACTAATTTTTGTGTTGAGTGGCACATAGTTGTACCCGAGATTTATGTCAGCAAGCAAAATGTAGTCGATGCCCTCTTCCATAGTCAAAAACTCTTCTTTAGTAGTAATTGGCAATGGGTGGTCCTCAGAACTTGAGAGACTGAAGTCTAGCCTAAATTGCGTGCTTGGGTTTCCATCAAGTGAAATGAGGTCACTTGTTGGGAGTGTGAACGCGCCTTGTGCGTCGTAATAATAACTAAAGTCCGCCATCAAGGTGTCGACGTTTGCAATATTGCGCCCGATTAGATGATAACCTTTCCCGTCCCCCGCATTTGTGAGCGTGAAATTTTGCGAAACGCTGTCGTTATCAATGGTTGCGAATTGCCCGACGCCCATTCCTGACAAAACTTTGTATTTCCACGGATTGTAGTAGCGCCCATTATATAGCGTTTGTCTGCCGTTGAGTTGGTCC
>CALDMJ010000191.1 GCA_937914725.1 uncultured Clostridia bacterium
CTAAAGATTGTCCACAAAAATGTGGAAAACTTGTAGAAAAATCGGGGGGAAATGATGTACAACATTGTGCGAAAAATTGCACGCAAAATGCACCAAAAAATCAGCACAAAGCCTTGGAAATTTGTTACGGGAAACAGAGATATAAAAAGAAAGTAAATGCGCTTTGTGTGTTTACGACAAAGGATAATGCAATAAAACGTACAAATTATCCGAGCATACATTTAAGAAGTGAAATTCTTGTCGTTATGTTGTTCTTTTTTGCGTTTGTTTTTTATATGTCGGCATTGTTCATTTCCCCAAACACGCTGTACACGCAAACAAGCACGTATAATCAAGTGGTCGCTAAGGACTATACTGGGACTTGTGGAACAAATGTAAAGTGGTCATTTGACTCTAGTACAGGAACGCTCACTATTTCGGGCGGGGGGGCAATGGCTAATTATGACTTTAATTTAGGGGAAACCGCGCCATATTCTGATCATTATGGTCAAATGACTAAAGCAATAATAGAAAGTGGCGTGACGAGTATCGGCGCTTGTGCATTTAAAGATTGTACTAGCTTGACGAGCATTACAATCCCTAATAGTGTGACGAGTATCGGCTATACTGCATTTAATAGTTGTACTGGTTTGACGAGTATCAACATTCCCGATAGTGTGACAAGTATTGACTGGGGTGCATTTGCTTCTTGTACTGGCTTGACGCGTATCACAATTCCCGATAGCGTGACAAGCATCGGCTGGGATGCATTTAGTGGTTGTAGCAGTAATCTTACAATTTATGGTTCGGGCAGCGAAGAATCGGCAGTATATGAATATGCAATTGACAACGGTATTAATTATGCAATTGACCCGACAATGGTGTCAACTTATGTGGTAACAATCGTCGTAAACAATGGCGCATATGGTACTGTTAGCGTTACAAGCGTTGCAGTGACCAAAGGTGTTAAAATTGAGATAAATAGCAATACGCTGACCATAGGGGAAAACATGGTTACTGCAACACCAAAGACGCCGTCCAATGGATATAGATATGAGTTTTCATTATGGACTGGAATGCCGAGCGGAAATAAGGTAGTTGCTGATGTGACGATAACGGCAAACTTTGTAGCGCAAGAGATGACCTATAGTATAACAATAAAGTTTAAGGCTAACATAGAAAGGGAATTTGTAGTTTATGTGCTCGGGAATGGTGGTAATCCGACAAGGCAGTTGATTATGCAGAATGGGCGCACCTATGTGATTGATGGAATAAAGTATAAAGAAAAGTTTTCAATATTAGTGGCGGAAACATTGTATTCAACTTGCACAATCAATGACGCCACAGCAGACATGACGGAACAAACGCGCAAGAAAGTGTTTGAAAGCGGTATAGACGCCAACAAAGATATAGAGATTTCAATATCTAGTGCTAGTGATAGAATCAACAACTGGGTAATGATATGATGATAGTGGTATAGTGGGTGCTATGCCACTTTTTTACTTGAGCGGCTGGTTATTGCAAAAGAAAATCAATTACCATTGAAAATTAGTATCCAAAATTAAATAGTTCAAAATGAGGGGGGGGAGATGTTTTCCGCACTATTGATTTTTACAACCTTGACCAATCATATCGGCTGGCTGTAAAACACTGATAATGTTTGCATAATAGTGGTTCCGTCAATAATAATGTTTAAATTGCTTGTGAAAACGGAA
Organism: uncultured Clostridia bacterium; assembly: GCA_937914725.1. Lineage (GTDB taxonomy): Bacteria > Bacillota > Clostridia > Christensenellales > UBA1242 > CAKVOD01. Next base: position 1,695 of record CALDMJ010000191.1, read on the forward strand.
ATAATTTGGTATAATATGGGCAAATTCTATATTAGAGGTTGACAATGAACATTTTTAAGAAAATTTTTAAGTCCGATAACACGCGTTCTATCGAAAAGATTGAAAAGGTTATCGCAAAAGTCGAGGCGCTTGACGAGGGTTACTCCAAAATGACGGATACCGAACTTGCTGCAAACACTGATATTTTGAGGGGTAGGCTTGCAAACGGCGAGACGCTAGACGACATTTTGCCTGAGGCATTTGCGACTGTTCGCGAGGCGGCAAAGCGCGTCCTTAATATGAAGCCATACCACTGCCAACTCATCGGCGGTATGGTTTTGCACCAAGGTCGTATTGCGGAAATGAAGACAGGTGAAGGTAAAACTTTGGTTTCCACTTTGCCTGCATACTTGAACGCGCTTTCGGGCAAGGGTGTTCACGTCATCACGGTCAACGAATATCTTGCGGAACGCGACGCGCAATGGATGGGAAAGGTTCACAAATTTTTGGGGCTAACTGTCGGCGTTACGCTTTCGGGTATGGGCCCTGAGGAGAAAAAACAAGCCTATGCGTGCGACATCACGTACGGGACTAACAACGAGTTTGGGTTTGACTACTTGCGCGACAATATGGTCAGCGACCTCAACCAAAAGGTTCAGCGCGGGCACGAATATGCAATTATCGACGAAGTCGACAGCATTTTGATTGACGAGGCGCGCACGCCGCTCATTATTTCGGGGCGCGGCTTCAAGTCTAGCGAGGACTACAAAACTGCGGATAGATTTGTTAAGACATTGAAACCAGATGATTACGAAATTGACGAAGAGAAAGATAGAGTCCGCTTGACCGAAAGCGGTATTGAAAAAGCTGAAAAGTTTTATAAAATCGAAAGCCTTTATGACGTCGATAATATGGAGCTCAACCAGTTCATTAACAACGCGCTCATTGCAAACACGCGCAAATTCCGCGATACACACTACATTGTGCAAGACGGCGAAGTTGTTTTGGTTGATGAATTTACTGGGCGTCTTATGCCCGGCCGTCGCTTGAGCGAGGGGCTTCATCAAGCAATCGAGGCGAAAGAGGGCGTCGAAGTCAAGGACGAGAGCGCCACACTTGCGACTATTACGTTCCAAAACTACTTTAGAATGTACAAGAAGTTGTCAGGTATGACAGGTACGGCGAAAACGGAAGAAACCGAATTTAGAAAAATTTACGGGCTTGACGTTGTCACGATTCCTACAAATAGACCAGTGCAAAGAATTGACGAAACGGATATCGTTTATTCGACAGTCAAGGGCAAGTTTAACGCCGTAGTTGAGAGAATCAAACAAGCGTATGAAGTTGGGCAACCGGTTTTGGTCGGTACTGTTTCAGTCGCAAAGTCTGAGGAACTCAGTGAAGAACTTAAAAAGGCGAAAATCAAGCACGTCGTTTTGAATGCGAAGAATCACGAACAAGAGTCAATGATTGTCGCGCAAGCGGGCAAACTTGGCGCTGTAACAATTGCGACAAATATGGCGGGGCGTGGTACGGATATTTTGCTCGGCGGAAACCCTGAGTTTATGGCGAAGCAAAAGTTGAAGGAACTAGGGTACAATGACGCACAAATCGAACTGGCGACAGCATATCACATTCCTGACAATGAGGAAATTCAAAAGGCGCACAAGGAATACGAAAAGTATTATAATGAATTTAAAGCGCAAACCGATAAAGAAAAAGAGCAAGTTGTTGCACTTGGCGGGCTTTTGATTATCGGTACTGAGCGTCACGAAAGCCGCCGCATCGACAACCAGTTGCGCGGGCGTGCGGGACGTCAAGGCGACCCCGGCCGCAGTGTGTTCTATATTTCGCTTGAGGACGACCTTGCAAGAATTTTCGGCGGCGACAAAATGAAGGCGATTGCAAACTTCTTTAAACTCAAAGAGGATGAGCCTATTCAACTTCGTATGCTCTCAAGGGGCATAGAGTCGGCGCAAAAGCGCATTGAGGGCAACAACTATAGCCAACGCCGCTACTTGATTGAGTTCGACGATGTTTTGAACCAACAACGCAGTTTGATTTATGCTGAGCGTGACAAGGTTTTGGCTGGCGCGAATATGCACGAGCAAGTCTGCTCAATGCTTGCCGAGCAAGTCGAGAACGTTTTGGACGGCGTCGTCGACCCGAACAAAGTTTGGTCGGAATGGGATATTGAAGAAATCAATAAAGAACTTGAGGAAAACTTTTTTGAAAAGGGCGAAAATTTTGTCACTGAGGACAAAATTGAGGACTTTGAGTTGCCTGACCTTAAGGAAATGGTTAAAAAGGAAGTTCTTGCACGCTTTGAGGCAAAGCGCAAAGAGTTTGACGACCTTGGGCTTATGCCGTTTGAGTTTATCGAACGCGTCATTATGCTGAGAGTGGTCAACCACTTCTGGATGGAGCACATCGACACGATGACGACTCTAAAGCGTGAAATTATGACGCAAGGTTTTGGTAATCAAGACCCTATCATTCCTTATAAAAAGGAAGCAAGCAAACTTTATTTTGATATGATTGAAAAGATTGACCGCAATATTGCAATGGCGCTTTATCGTATGGAAAAGCCGGTAATAGAGGTTAAAGAAAAGGTTAATCCGTATGCTAATGCAAATGCGCAACAAGAGGCGCAGAGCACGAATTCGCCTGAGCCAGTTCGTCAGGCAAAGACGGACAAGGTTTGCGGGCGCAATGACCCTTGCCCTTGCGGCAGCGGCAAAAAATACAAGAACTGCTGCGGACGGGAATAGTCCCGCCGCTGCAGGTTTGTTGAGTAGCACTATACGATTTTAGGTACATAGTTAATTTACTATGTACCTTTTTTGGTGCGAAAGCGCACGGCTGCAGGTACTATTGGGTGCGGGCTATATAGTGCTACTGTGCCAATATTCTTTAACACTTTTTACGGGGAAAAAATTAATAATTTTTTATTTTGTGCTTGACAAAAAGTTTTCAAAGTGATAAAATAATTATATCAGCGTGTAGCGAAGGAGCGTAAGTCCAGTTGATAAATTGGGCTTGCGCTCCTTTTATTTTTTTTTTGTATTTATTATTTTTTTTGTATTTATCTTGTTATTAATGAAAATTTGTTTTTTTAATGACAATTTATCAAAAAAATGTCAAAAATACGATGTTTTTTGCGCTTGCTGATAATATTTATAGGTGAAAAAATGACAAAAAAGAAAAATTTATTGTGTGTTGGAGTTGTTGCTTTTGCGGTATTTTTGGCAACTTTCAATGAGACATTTATGAATGTCGCGCTCGGACAAATTGCGCAAGATACGCAAACTAACCTTGTAGCGTGGCTTGTAACGGCGTATATGCTTGGCGCGGCGGTTATGGTGCCAGTATCGTCGTTTCTATATCGAAAAATACCGACAAAAGTTTTGTTTGCAATCACGATGTCATTTTTGATTGTGGGCAGCGTTGTTGGCGGACTTTGTGGTAACAGTTTTTGGCTCGCGTTCGCGGGGCGAATAATTCAGTCGCTCGGCTCAGGCTTGCTTGTTCCGCTTGCAATGAATGTGGCGCTGCAAGTAGCGCCACGCGAAAAACTTGGCTCGTATATGGGCTTTATGGCAATAATGACGACTTTGGGTCCGTCGGTCAGCATTTTGCTTTCGGGCGTTTTGCTTGACGCAACGGGCGGAAACTGGCACGTTTTGTTTTGGACATTTGGCGCGCTTTGTGCGGTTTGCTTGATTTTCGGATTGTTTTTCCTTGGCAATATTGCCGAACTTTCAAAGCCAAAACTTGACATTTTGTCCGTCATTTAGATTGGACTAGCGTTAGTTGGCATATTGTTTGCACTATCGTATGTATTCACGAGTTGGTGGATAGCGCTCATCGCGATTGCGGTTGGCTGCGCGTGTATGGCGTTGTTTGTTTGGAGACAAAAGAAAATTGTCGAGCCGCTCATTAATTTTGCGCCGCTCAAAAATAGCGCGTTCACATTATCGGTTTGCATTAATATGATAGGCTTGATTTTGGTCTTTGCGCTAAATATGATTATTCCGCTATTCTTGGGAGTCAAAGGGGAATCGACGCTGATTTCGTCGCTTGCGCTTTTCCCAGCGATCTTGCTCTCGTGCGTAGCCGCGCCAATTGCGGGGCGTGCGTTTGATAAACACGGCGTGAAATGGCTGTTGCCTATCGGCTTTATGTTGATGACGACATTCATTGTGCTAATATCTATATTTATTGGTAAACTTGAGTGGTACTATCTCGCGCTTTTGTACATACCAGTCGTTGTTGGTTCGGCGCTAATTATTGGACCAGTGCAAAGTTTTGGGCTTTCGTTCCTAAAACCCGCTGAGAACCCTCACGGTGTGACAATCTTCAGCACGGGCTTCCAAATCGCGGGCGCGCTCGGCTCAGCATTTTTGGCGGACGGACTTTATAATTGCGTCGCGGGCGCAAATGCAACAGTTTCGACAGCAACAACGGCAATACTTGTGACGGGGCTAGCGGCGGCAGCGGTCTCGCTGATTGGACTCGTGCTTTCAATAGTTGTTTCGCAAAAAAGACGCAAAAACGTGGAAAAAACGCTAGAAAATCACGAAATTTCAGTAAAAAACCTTATGAAAACCGAAATTTACTCAGTAAATCGCGACGCGTCAGTTGTTGAGGCAATGAAAAATATCGTCGAACACAAAATCAGTAGTATCATTGTTACCGACGATAACGGCAATCTTGCAGGGTATTTGAGTGACGGAGATATTGTTCGCTACCTCTCAAAAAATTATACTAACATCAAAATTGCATATTCATATGAGGCGACCGATGGGGAAGCCAACGAATTTATGAGCAAAATTGGCGAACTTTCGACCTTGAAAGTGAGTGAAATTGCGAATGAAAAACCGTACACAATCGACATAAACGCCGACCTTGGGGACGTTTGCCGCGAACTTGGCGTCCGTCACCTAAAGAAAGCGCCCGTGCTTGACAATGGCAAACTTGTTGGAGTCATCAGTCGCAGCGACATTACTAAGTTTGTAATGAACCTTTGTGTCGAAAAACTTGAATCAAATATCAAGTAAATTATTATTAAAATAAATATTTTCATTGTTGTGTGTTTAACTTCTGCTTTTATTAAATTGAATAACTTTGTAAAGCGAGTGTTTGTATAGATCATATTGCTATTTAGTGCGAAAACAAATTCGCGTAGTAGTTTTTAATTCGTGTAAAAATTATATGGGTTGCACATTTGCGTGTAGTATTGACGACACGCAAAGATTGTGGTATAATAGCAAGTAAAAGAGAGGAAAATCTATATGTACATTAAATGTGTAGACAAAAAGGCGCTGCAACAAATGTTCGCAGGGTCTGGTTATGACGTGGTGTGGGCGCAACCATATTTTTACAAGTTTAAGCGCTCGAGAATTGATAGCGTGGAAGAATTTGTGCATAATGACGTCGATTTCAAGCTTAATTGTCCGCTTGGTGGCGCTGTTCGCGCACTTTTGAAAGATGCACGCGGCAATTGCTTCGTCGTCAATTTCTACGATTATTCTGCGGATGTTTTAAATTATGCCGAAAATGACATTCGCAACATTTACATTGGGGGAATGGCGAAAAAGTTTGGGGCAGAATATGTGCGAGACTGCAAAGAAAATAATAGCGACATTGCGGCGCTTCGCAAACGATTTATCGAGCGTTACGGCAAGCGCTCGACGATAAATAGTGATATGATTATTAAAATTCCGCTAAAAAACGCGCCAAACTTTGATTGGGCGCACGGATGCGACGGCACGGACGCGGCAAAACTTTCGGCGCGCTTTTCTCAAAACATTGCGGCGCTTGACAGCAAACTTGATATGCAATTTAGTTTGAAAGACCACATCCGCTAAAAAATGCCGAATAAAACAACAATGTATACTTTTAGATGCATATTTTTTAGGTTATGCATCTTTTTTTTGGGCATTTATAGTTGTATTTTAAAAATTAATGTGGTATAATTTACAAAATGTACTAAAATTCGACAATACGTAGGGGAAAGCAGGGGAAATATAAATGATTTATAATATATTCATTATTGTGGCAGTCGTGCTTGCCACTGTTACACCGCTGATTGTGTTTAGAAAGAAAATCGGCGAAGATAAATTTAGATTGATTGTCAAAATTCTTTCAATCGCATTGTTTTGCTTGGCATTTATCAGGATGTACCTCAATGATAACTTCATTTGGGTGATCAACGGCGGCGTTTATGACCAAAGATATTTTCACACGACAGACATTTTGCAAAGCCTGCTTCGCTGGGGAATGTTGTTTGCCTTTGTCGTGTATCCGTGTGCGGCGTTCTTTAAGACAAAAACGCTCAAAAATTTTGCGATGTACTTTTGTTTGCCTATTGCAATTGTCGCGCTTTGCTGCTATGATGTTTTCCTCGATTATTTCACGACACCGTCGGGTAGAGGTATTTGGGTTGATGCACCG
>CALDMJ010000192.1 GCA_937914725.1 uncultured Clostridia bacterium
TCACTTATGATTTGAATGGTGGCGTATGTGCTGAAGAAAACCAAACAACATTTAATATTCAAACTGAAACATTTATGCTAAACAACCCTACAAAAGCCGATTACACCTTTGTAGGTTGGACAGGAACACTGTGGGATACCCCAGAAATGGCAGTTTACATTCGTCAAGGTGAAGTGTTTGAAAACTTGATTTTTGTCGCAAATTATACACCTATTACATATCAAATTTCATATGCAAACCTTGAAAATTGCACATTCGGCGAAAGCAACGTTAACCCGAACGCAACTACATATAATGTTGAAACCCCAACATTCACGCTGATAAACCCTGAAAAGCGTGGTTACGATTTTGCGGGGTGGACGTATACATACAACGGAACAACAGAAACAAAAATAATTGTCCAAATCGAATCGGGCACATTCAGCGGTGACTTAACATTCAGTGCAAAATTCACGGCAATTAAATATACAATCACGCTTGATACAAAGGATGGAAGCATTAGTAAAGATGCGCTCCAAGCACTGAAAGATGCGGGAATTGACGCAATCAGTTCTAGCACATCTAGCACAATCTACTATACTATTGAAAATGGAAACTTTACGCTTCCGCAACCGACAAAGGGTGCGCACTCATTCACGGGGTGGAAAAACCTAAAAACGCAAGCAGTAGCTGCGGAAACTATCATTGACACGAATGAGGCAACAGACTTAGCGTTTGAAGCGGTTTGGAATGCAAAAGTTTATAAAATCATTTATGAACTAAATGGCGGGCACGCGCCTGAGGGTGTGACTTACCCTGAATCGTACAGTTTTACAAGTGACGACGTCACGCCAGCGCAACCACTGCTCACGGGCTACACTTTCTATGGTTGGTCATTGTATAGACTTGCGGACGATAATACTACGTGGACGCTTATAGAAGATGTAACATCAATTGCCTGCAAGAAAAGCACGGGCGACCGCAAATTTGTTGCAAGTTGGACGCCAAATAGAAACACGCAGTATACAATAGAATACCGTTTGCAACCTATTAATGGGGCGACCGAAAAGAGCGAGTATACCTTGTATGCAGACCCTACAATTGAAAAAGCAACAACTGGCTCTAATGTCATAAAAACAGCAATCGACATCACGGGCTTTACGGCGGAAGAAAGTTCTATCAAGCAAAATATCAATGGTGACGGCTCGACAAAGTTTGTGTTCTACTACTCAAGAAACACGCAATATATTTCAGCAAGTGCTGCAAACGGCACTGACGGAGAGGGTATTGAAAGTGTAATCGTTTCAAATGACTATGGCAGCAGCGGCAACGGAAGCTACTACTATGGACAAGATATCGCTGTCACAGTAACGCTGAAAGCGGGTTATATAATTGTTGGAATTTTTGAAGATGACAAAAAAGTCAGTGAGACAGTCACATACACATTCAAAGTAGGACAAGTCGATAGAACATTTACTGCGAAAGCAAATATTGTTACGTATTATATTACTTATAAAGTGCCAACGGGCGCTACATTTGAGGGCAGTACCACAAACCCAAATCGTGGGACTTACACCGTCAAAGATAAATTCACACTTGTCAATCCCGAACTAAGTGGAAGTGATTTCCAAGGCTGGTCAGGTACATTCATTAGTGAGGATGCAAAAGAAAAAACTGTCACTATTAGCAATATGACAGGAGACTTAGAATTTGTTGCGCATTTTGGCGAAAACGAATATGTCATCAATTATGACTTTGCGGGCGGGCAAAAGGCGGAAAAGGGAGATTATCCACTGCGATATAAAAAGAGTTCGCCTACAATTTCGCCAACCGCGCCTGTGCGACTAGGCTATACATTCACGGGCTGGACAGTGCTTGACGAAAATGGCAGCGTAATTTCAGGTGAAACAACAATTCCGCAAGGCTCATATGGTGACCGCAAATTTGTTGCACACTGGACAGCAAACACGAATACTCCATATGTTGTAAAGCACTTCTATATGAACAAGAGCGGAGATTTTGCGCTAGACCCTGACGAAACGGAGGAATTAACAGGGACAACGGACAGCGAGGTTACGCCACCTGTCAAAGCAAAAACGGGTTATAAATCACCTGAGCCACAAACAAAAACCATTGCAGGTGACGGCACAACTGAAATTGTATATCAATATTATAGAATTGCCTACACTGTGACGATTACACAAGTTGGCAACGGCATTTACATAATAACACCGCTCACAGCGCAATATTGGGGAACAACTGTTTCGATTGATGTTGTTTTGAAACGCGGATATTATTTGAAAGCGTGGACGCAAACTTCAGGCAATACTACAGTTATCAATGACGACAACAAGCAAAACACGAAACTTGAGTTCACAATGCCAACGGATGACATTGCACTCACTATTGAAACTGCGCCGATTGTTTATACAATTGATTATACGCTAAACGGCGGGGTGCTTGAAAGCGGAAAGGAAAATCCAACTTCGTACACAATCGAGGATGCCGATTTTACGGTCAACAATCCTGAAATGACAGGGTTTAAGTTCTTGGGTTGGACAACGCAAGAATCAAGCGAGCCGCAACTACAAGTTGTTGTCGCAACATCACTTTGCAAAAACTTGCACTATTTTGCTAAATTCGACGCTTCAAATGTCAATTATACAGTTAAATCCTACTATATGACAACAAACGGCAAAGATTATGAGTTAGGCGGCACGGAACAAGCACAAGCATTGGCGGGTAGCACAATCACAATTACTCCAGACGAAAGGACAGGTTTCACAGCGCCAGCAAAGCAAACAGTTGAAATAAAGCCAGATGGCTCAACTGTCATTGAACTAAAGTATACAAGAAACAAATACACAATTACAATCAGTGGAAATGAAATCAATAGTGGTATTGACACGTTTTCGGGCGCTGGGGAACACTACTTTGGCGAAACGGTGACACTTGCTGCCAAGCTGAAAAATGAATATTATAATTTCCTCGGCTGGATAAAAGACGGCGTCACCGTTAACCGCACGTTAAGTTTTGAATATACACTCACTGAGGCGAAAGATGTTTCATTTGTTGCAAGCACAAAAGGATTCATTTATAAGATAGACTATGATTTTGGTATGGCTGCAGCCGACCCTATCGACAACAAAAATAATCCAACCGAGTATGAATATGGTATTGGCGCTACAATCAAATCGCCAACAACGTACAATTATACATTTCTTGGTTGGCAACCGATAAATATAGAAAGCAAAGATTTATATACGTCTTTACCTATTACAGCAGCCTCAAGCGAGGATGTAACATTGAAAATGCACTGGGGTAAAGTCAATAACTCGCTAAGTTATATGGCGAAAGAGGATGAAGAGGGGTTCTATTTATCTGCAGGACGCAGCCTAGGCTATACGATGCCCAAAATAGTTGAAATACCTGATTATGTCAAACTAAGTAACAAATATAGTATAGAATATACAGATGAAGATGGCAACAAGGTTACTTACGCTTATTATTATAACGCAATCATAGTTGGCGAAGATTATTACAAACTGTTTGATAAGCCGCAAGATAACGGAATCTATAAAGTAAAGGGAATCTATGGGAGATTTTCGCTTCCAAATGGACAATATTTTACAGACTTTATGACTTTTGAAAAGAGTGGCATAACGGATATAAAACTAGGAAAATTTGTCGAAACGATTGGTAGTTATGCATTTGTACGAACGAATTTCACAACCTTTACCGCAAGTGATAGTTTGAAAACAATTGAGGAAGGTGCATTTTACGAGTGCAATAAATTAACTTCAGTCAATTTAAATAAAGTAGAAACTATAGGGAAAGGTGCATTCTATCAATGTAATGCGTTGCAAAGCGTAAATTGTGAACAATTGAACGAAATCGGCGAATTAGCATTCTATCAATGCAATAGTTTGCAAACAATTGATTTTGGGACGACCGCAACAATAGGTGCGCAAGCATTCTATCAATGCAATAGTTTGAAGATGATTGACTTAAAAAATGTCAAAACAATTGAACAGGCGGCATTCTATCGCTGCGAAAATCTTGAGACTGTATCAAATGCGACAAGTCTTTCAAGTCTTGGTTTACACGTATTTGCCTACGACAATAGTTTAAAAAATGTAGATTTAAGTGCGTCACAACTTGCGTCGATTGCAAAGGGAACTTTCTACAACTGCTTTAGTCTTGACAATATAAAATTGCCCGACACTTTGACAACAATAAACGACAACGCATTCTATCTTTGCAAATCTTTGCGTGAAATTTCAATTCCAAATGGTGTGACTACAATCGGCGAGTACGCATTCAGCTTTTGTGACAAATTGAGAAAAACAGGATTGAATGAAAATTCACAATTACAAATACTGAGTGAAAACGCATTCCAAAGTTGCGTTTCATTGATTGAGGTAACTTTGCCAAGCACGCTTGCGCAAGTAGGTGCGGCGTTCCGCAACTGTTCAAAATTGTATCAAATCACAAACTTGACAAGTTTTAGCGAGTCGTCACTTAAGACGGCATTGCTTGGAGATACGGAAAACCCTTTGACAAGTGTTTCAAAAAATGGCAATTTTGACAATGGAACATTGACTGAGGACACAACGAAAAAACTTTACTATTTGACAAAAGATGGCGAGAAAATCCTTGTAGATTATTATGGAACCGACAAAAATGTTGACCTTAGTGGCGAAAACTTTACAAGAATGTATAGATTTGCGTTCTATGATTCAATCAATCTACAAACAGTGACTTTGCCACAATCGCTTGAAAAATTGGGAGTTTGCGCATTTTATAAATGCCGTAACTTGACAAAAGTTAAGTGGCTTGCGGAATTTAACGACGTAAAAATGGATACTGACGGCGTGACTGGCTATAATATAAAGATGTTTGTTGAATGCATAAAACTTGTACAGTTAGATTTGCCAAGTTGGTTTAAGGATTCGGCAAATTGGGTAAATTGGTTTGACAAGATAAATGATGGGCTTGAGGTGATTGAGCACGGCGAGTCATTTAAAAACCGCTTGACGACGAGTAATGACATAACAACATTCACAATTATGAGCGGCGACAACGCTGGCACATACTTTATGGCATATAGCGGCACAGAAACAACGCTTGACTTGAGTAGTTATAGTAAAATATACGCGGGCGGACTTTATGGTTGCAGCACACTCAAGACGATTACATTACCAAGCGAAGTTACCGCAATTCCAGAATCATTTTTCGGGCGTTGCTGGAACTTGACTAGCGTGACGCTGCCTGAAAGTGTTCCAAGTATTGGTAATTACGCCTTTGAAGAATGCTTTAGTTTGCCAACACTAGTTATTCCAACAAATGTTTCAGCAATCGGGATGTATGCTTTTGGCGACTGCATTTCGCTAAATGACATCGTTATTCCTGAAAAAGTGACAAAGATTGAGGAGCGAACATTCTATGGTTGCTTTAATCTCAAAAAGTGCAAAATGGGCAGCAATGTTATAAGCATTGGTGACTATGCGTTCCAAGTCTGCCCGCTTGATTACAAGGAAGATGACGCTATTAATTACTACTTTGTATTGCCAAGCAACTGCACAATTTCTAAAAATGCATTCAAGCAATCACGCGATGACCTAGCAACGCTGTACGGAAAAGATTAAACAATTTGCTAAAAATATTCAAATAGCATTATAATTTAATTGCAAGATAGTAATTTTTGTGATAAACTATAAGTTATGAAAAGAATTAGCGCTAGAGCCATAATAATAGAAGGAGACAAAATCGGGCTAATGTACCGAAAGAAAGTGAACCACGCCTTCTATTGCTTGCCAGGGGGGAAGCAGGAAACGGGCGAAAAATTGGAAGAAACAGTGGTTCGTGAAATCAAAGAAGAATTTGGGATTGACATTGAAGTCGTCAAAAAGGTGTATGAGTTTATCTCCGAGAGTGCACACCAACATTTCTATCTTTGTAAATGGGTGGATGGAATATTTGGCACAGGCGAGGGCGAGGAATTTACCGTTCCTAGCGAAAAGGGCTACTATGAGCCGCGCCTTGTCAATGTCGCACATCTAAAGGAGTTGCACATTTTGCCAAAAAAGATTGCAAAACAACTTCGAAAGGACTATGAACGCAACGGTGCAGACTTGCGTGACGATGTGAAAGTACTTGTCGACGACAAACCTGCAATCCAAATGCCAAAGTTCAAGTTTTTCAAAAAACGTAAACACATCAAAAAAGAGGTCGCAAAGAAATAATTGTCTTTGCAGCCTTTTTTTTGATGCAGCAATAACGACGCAATAATTTTATTGCAATAATTGCTTCGCAACTGTTAATCTTTTTAAATTAAATTGTTTAAATCGGTAAAATTAAAAATAAAAACAATAAATATAAGTAAAAACAGCATTGCCGTTGTCGGTCAAATGCTGTTTTAATTTCATTTTTTTGTTGTTTTTGCTGATTCAGCGGCAAACTTTGCGCGGTTTTTGTCCGCGATTTTTGTGATTTGCGCAACGACTTTGCCTTTATGCAGCCACCAGTCGCGGCTGTAAACTCGCAAGATATCCCAACCGCGGCTTTTTAGAAAGGCAGGGTGGTAGACATCGCGTTCTAGCAAACTGTCACTGCTATTGTAAGCGCTATAATCACATTCAATACCGATGAGGTATTTGTCAAGTTCTTTGTCATAAATTGCAAGCGAAATTTTGTAGTCGGTGTTACCAATGTTGGTTTCGACGGTATAACCCGCTTCCTCAAGGCTAGATTTGATTTCGTTTTCAAATGACGAATTGATAATTTCCATTTTTGGCATTTCTTGTGAGTCGTAAGAGTTCAAAATTAGTTGTGCTTCCAGCGCATTACCGTTTGAAACGGCGCGCGCATAACGCAAATAGTTTTTGAAAATCTTTGGACCCGCATTTTTTGAGTTTTCAACATTGAGTTCTTCCGGTTCAATGCTTGTTACGACATAGATTTTTTCTTTTGCACGTGTGATTGCGACATTCAAGCGGTTTTCGCCGCCCTCAACGGAGAGAGGCCCAAACTGTGCGACGACTCTGCCATACTCGTTTTTAGCATAACCGATTGAGAAAATAATAATGTCGCGCTCGTCACCTTGCACATTTTCAAGGTTTTTGATAAACAGGCTCGTATCCTCACCATTTTCTTTGCGGTTTGTTTCAAGCAAGAACTGGTCGCGAAATTTTGGGTCTTTTGCGCATTCCTCGTCAAGTGCGTCCTCTATAGCGGACTCTTGTTCAGTATTGAATGTAATGATACCAATTGATTGATTGTTTTTGCGTGTCTTGAAAATCTTTTTGACAATTTCAACAATCTTTTTCGCTTCCGCGTCGTTGTGTCTGCCAATCCACTTGCCGTCGACCATAACGCGCTCAATCGGCTTTTTGCCTTTGTTTTTGGTTGTGTTTGGCGCGATTTGCAAACGATTTTCGTAAAAGGCGTGGTTTGAGAAATTAATTAATTCTTCATTGCGGCTACGGTAGTGATATGTCAAATGCGTGCACTTGTAGCGCGTCATCGCAAGGTCAAGTAAACTCTCGACTTCTAGCGCCGCTTGTGTGGCGTAGTCAAGATTTTCGTCGAGGTCAGCGCCGAGATAGCGTTTCATAAACGTTGCAGTTGGGCGCAATTGTTTTGAGTCGCCCGCGACGACAATGTTTTTTCCGCGGTAGATAACAGGCAGAGTATTTTCGACAAAAACTTGTGATGCTTCATCAAACAACACGATGTCAAACAAATTCTTTGTTAGCGGCATAATTGTGCTAACGCTCTCGGGCGAAAGCAGCCAGCAAGGGAATAGATCGAACATATATTCACCGTAAACTTCCATAAACTTGCGAATTGGCCATTGATTTTGCGTTTTTGAAATTTGGTACAAGAAATTTTTGCTTGCTTGTGCATCTTTGTGTTTTTCAATGTAATCTTGCTTGAATGTTCCGTCGCAAATATTCTTGCACACATCACGCAAGTCGGCATTCAATGAAAGAATGCGGTTTTTTGTGTTGTCGTAGTCAAGAATTTTTGCAAGGTTGAGTTTATATTTTTCTTCTAGGTCGACAACTTCAATGTAAATGCGCACGGGTAGTAGGTAGTCTAGCGTGTCCTTAAAGCGCGCGTAACTATCGGTTGTGCTGTAAGCAAAGTTGAGGACAATCTTTTCGTTGTCGGTCAAACTCCTTAGCGTGTTATTGAGGTCGCGAATGTCGACGTACGAGTTGAGAGCATTCATCAAAAGTTTTAAGTATAAGGTGTTTCCGTTTAGGATATTATCAATCATCATAATATATCCTTCTTCAGTCAACACGTCGTTCAAAAACTCATAGTCTTTGGTGTATTCTTCGATTGCGTCAAGTGTTTTTCTAAAGTTATCTTCAATATCTTGTTCAATTTTTGTAATTTTGTTTTTGGTAAAAGGCAGCATAGGAAGCAAAACGTAACTTGTCTGCAAAGTTTTGTATTCTTTCGGGTGGTCAATTTTTGCGACAAATTTGACAAGCGGTTTCAAGTCCTCCGAATCGATTTTCTTGTCAAGATAGTAAGCAATCAACTGCTTTGAATTTGGATACTTTGCCGTATCAAACGGAACTATGCGCGAACTTGTCAAATTTTTTAAGTGTGCAAGTGTTTGGTTGATTGTGTGAATGTTTAAGTCACTTTTTATGTTGTCAATAAGTGGGTTTGTCTTTTTAGACTCAAGGTAGTTATAATAATGCTCTCCTTTATTTTTCTCTTTGATGACGCGCAAACTGTCACTTAAATCAAAGTAGTTGAGTGACATTAGTTTTTGATTTTTTGAAAGGTTTTTGTAAATTGTATATTCATATGTATTTTTGCCGATGATGTGGGAGTTTGCGTACATTTGTTGTAGCGAAATGCCAAACGGCGTTGGCTCAAACAATGTGTCGGAAATAATCTTTAGTTCACGCTCCTCGCAACCGATTTTGTCTTTAATATTTTCATAGTTTTCAGCAAAATCCATTGGCTTGTAAGTTAGTGTCTCAAGATGTGTCGTGCGGGCGCGGTCGTAAAACTCGTTTTTGCTCTTTTCGGGGTCAACAAGGAACATAACTTTGTTGTTGAGTGTTCCAAGTCGATTGAAAACGACATCAAGCGCGGCTTTCTTTTGCGAAACAACTAGCACGCGTTTGTGCTTGCAAAGTGCGTCGGAAATGATGTTAACAATCGTTTGCGATTTACCTGTACCCGGTGGGCCATAGATGACCATATTGCCGTCAATATTTACATTCGCAACGCAACTTGTTTGTGCGTAGTCAAGGTCGTTGATTGTATATAAATTGGTGTCGACCTTTTTGTTTTTCTTTGGAAAACCTGTGTTTAAAAGTTCGTTGATAGCCTCATTTGTCAAACGGCGTTTTTCAAGCATAGTGTAGTCGTTGTAAATACTATTTGCAAGTGGATAGCGCCCGACAGTGCAAAGCTGCTTGATTTCAAGCCCGTCACCAACGGCAGGGTCCTTAGCCTTTTCATAGACAAACATACCTTTACGTGGTTGATAGTCAAGCTTGATGCCAAACTTCTTTAGATAATCGACAACTTCGCCAACATTCTTGAACGACACTGCAAGCGGACTCCTAAACTCCATTTCAAGGTCCTCAGTGTTGATTTTGTGCTGCTTTGCGTAGGCAAGTATGAACACTTTGTTGAGTTGGATATTCTCATCTCTGCGCAATTCAATTTCGACATTTTGTTCGTCAATAACATTGATTGTGCAAGGGAACAATAGGAGTGGTGCCTTGATTTGTAAATCTTTGCCAATAAAACCCGAGATGAATGGGTAGCCGATGTACATTTCGTATCGTCCTGTTTCTCTTGCGAACTCTTCGATATCGCGCTTGAGATTTTTGAGGTCATTGACTTCCGATAAAATTGCTTTTTTTGTTTCTTCGCGCAAGTTTCGTTGAATGCGAAATGCCTCTTCGCTCTTTTCTTTGCCCTCAAGTTTCTCCATATTTTGTTTGCGAACTGCAAATTCGTGCTCTATTCCCAAATTTTTTGCAATGCGGTCTTTGTCTTTTGTAGAAACAATAGGGAAACTATAGCGTCGGTCGTTCCACAAAAAGTCGACAAATTCGTTGATAACATCATAGTCGCCGTCAAGCAGTTTGCCGATATCAAAGGCATATTTTTTGCTAATTTTTTTTGCAAACAAACTGCGGTTTTTGCCGCTGATTTCAATTAATCTTTCTTTGTAATATGTATAAATTGATTTCATATTCTACTTCCTTCGGTTTATTATACCAAATCGTCAAAAATTTGTAAAGGCTGTGTGAAAAATTGTTTAAAAAAAATTAAAAGCAGGACAACTATTGTCCTGCAAAAAAGTTTTGGTGTCGTGATTTATCTAACAGTGCAACAAGTACATTGTCACGAAAGTCTTTGTTGACCTTTTCAAACTCAGCGAGCGTGTCTTTGATTTCTTGTCGCTTAGTGTGCTTGTCAGCTGGGCAAGGATTTTTGAAAATCGGAAAATCTTTTGAATAATTGATGATTTCGCTTTCGCGAATATAAATGAGTGGGCGAATTTGATAGATCTTTGTGCGGTCAAGGTAAGATAGCGGCGAAAATGTCGAAAGTCGCGACTCAAATGCAAGACTCATAAAAAATGTTTCGATAAAGTCGTCGCCGTGATGTCCAAGCGCAATTTTGTTGCAGCCAAGTTCTTTTGCTGCACTGACAAGTTGTCCCTTGCGAAGACTTGAGCAAAGACTGCAAGGATTCTTTTCTTTTCGCACATTAAATAGAATGTCATATATTTGAGTTTTGACAATGTGGAGTTCGATGCCGCGTGATTTGCAAAACTCACTGAGTTTTGATAAGTCGTATTGTCCGTCAAACATATCAATTGTGATGACCGTGAAATCAAAATCGACAATAGTAGTTTTTTTTAGTTTGCTAAAGAGGTCAACAAGTGTCAAACTATCTTTGCCGCCCGAAAGCCCGATTGCGATTTTGTCGCCATTGTTTACAAGGCTAAATTCCTTGATTGCTTTTACAAATTTTGAAAATATTTCCATAGTTTACCTTTAGTTTTGTATAATTTTTCCGTTTTGAATTGTAAATTTTGTAGATTTATACGGGTATGAAAACGATGTGCCTGTCAAAATTGTTTGAACATTTGATATGTTAGAAAGCAGTTTTTGGCACCTAGCGTCGTCAAGTTCGCTTAAAACATCATCCAAAATTAAAATGGGGTATTCGCCGATTTCATCTTTAAATATTTCTAGTTCGGCAAGCTTAAGCGAAAGGGCGGACGTCCTTTGCTGCCCTTGCGAACCAAAACTTCGCAAATCAATCTCATTGCATACGATTTTGAGGTCATCGCGGTGGGGTCCCACAGTCGTGTAACCAAGACTCAAATCTTTGTCTGTTGCTTCTTCAAGCGCAGCATATAGTTTGCGGTAAACATCGTCAACATTCGCGCCGTCAAGCCCTGTGTATGTGATTTGTAAATTCTCCGCCTTGTCCGTCAAACGTGAGTGAATGTCGTGCGCAATAGCGTTTAGATTGCAAGTGAAGTTGTGGCGCGCAAAAATTATTTTTGCGCCCACTTGCGAGAGTTGCTCGTTCCAAACATCAAGCCCGCTTTTGGCAGTCGTTTTATCAAAGCTGTCCTTTAAAAGTTTGTTTCGTTGTGCAAGTATTTTCTCGTAGCGCAAAAGGTTGTAAAAATATACCTTTGACATTTGTGACAAGTCTATGTCCAAAAATTTCCGTCTGTCAACAGGGCTTTCTTTGACAAGTTTAAGGTCATCAGGCGAAAAGAAAACAGCATTTATGTTTCCAAAAAGTTCGCCAATTCGCAAAATCGACATACCATTGATGCGGATAATCTTTTTTTCAGTTTTTGACAACAATATTTCAACAACTTTTTCGCCTGCGACTTTTTCGCACACTACCTTGATTTTTGCTTTCTCTTTGTCAAAGTTTATGAGTTCGCGCTCCTTGCTAGTGCGGTGACTTTTGCCAATACAGCAAAAGTTGATTGCCTCGACAAGGTTAGTTTTGCCTTGTGCGTTTTTGCCAATAAGTACATTTAGCCCGTCGTTAAACTCGATAATTTGGTGCTCGTAGTTGCGAAAATTTTGCAATTCCAAACGCTTTATTTTCATATGTTTATTATACCACAAAATCAAATTTTATGCAAGTATGTGCTTACTGGTGATGTATTTTAAAAAGCGCTAGACGACACAGATGAGGTAGTTAATTAATGTGTCTATACTGTTTTTAGACATTAATCAAATTTGCAGTACAATACAGCATTGACCGAAGGAGACTAAATAAATCATAAAATTAATGGTAATGCTCTTTTTTTTGCGTGTTAACGCACAAAAATGCTATGTATAACCGTAAAAATGATAAAATACGGTACTTAATATAGTAGAAAAAACAAAAAAATATGCTATAATTTGGAAAAATAAAAGCTACTTTGCAAAAACTAAGAAAAGGGGGAATTGAGTTGAACAAGTTATTCCGTTTTTTTAAGGGTTATCGAAAGGAAATGATTTCCGCACCCATTTTCAAGTTTGCTGAAACAATAACGGATATTGTCATTCCGCTTTTGGTTGCGAATATGATTGACATTGGGGTGAAGAACCACGACTTAAATTATATTCTAGGCTGGGGTGCAGTTGTCATCGTTTTGAACATTGTGGGAATTGTTAGCGCAATGGTTTGCTCAAAATTAGCCGCGCGCGCTTGCGCGGGCATTAGCTATGATATTAGGCGGGGGTTGTATGCGCACATCAATACGCTTTCGCACGCCGAACTTGACAAATTTGGAACTGCCACACTCAACAACCGTATGACGCACGACGTCTCGCGTTTTGAAACTGCGCTTGGTATGTTTTTGAGAACAGTTATGCGTGCACCATTCTTGATTGTTGGCTCTGCCATTATGGCAATGATTATCGATATCAAGTTGTCACTACTATTTTTGATTGTCGCGCCGCTAATATTAATTGTTGTATTCCTGATTTTGAAGAAAACTGAACCGCTTTACGACAAAACGCAAAAAGATTTGGATAGAGTATCGGAAATCACGCGTGAGAACTTGCAGGGCGCAAGAGTTGTGCGCGCTTTCAACAAGCAAGACTATGAGGAGGAGCGCTTTGCTAAATCGGCAAAAACTTTGCGAAAATCGGCAGTCAAAGTCGTTTCGGTTTCGTCATTGCTAAATCCTTTTACTGGAACAATCATCAATTTTGCGATTATCGCCGTACTGTGGTTTGGGGGCTTGCAAGTCAATACGGGCAGCCTCACGCAAGGACAAATCATTGCGTTTGTAAACTACCTTACGCAAATTTCAATCGCGCTTGTTTCGCTTGCAAACTTGATAATTGCGTTTATTAAAGCAATCAACTGTAGCCATCGAATAAATGAAGTGTTTGACACTCAGCCGTCGGTGGTTGAAACTAACAAAGAATATATCAATATTGAAGAAAACAAAGATGTCCCTAAAATTGAATTTAAAAATGTCAGCCTTGCATACTCGAACAGCGCAAAATTTGCAGTGAAAAACCTGAGTTTTAAAGCGTATGTAGGTGACACTATCGGCATTATTGGTGGGACGGGTAGCGGCAAAAGCAGCGTTGTCAGTTTAATTCCGCGATTTTATGACGCAACGAGCGGCAAAGTACTAATCGACGGCGTCGATGTCAAAGATTATAGTTTTGAGCAACTGCGCGGGCAAATAGGGCTTGTTCCGCAAAAGGCAGTGTTATTTAAGGGAACGCTTAAAGAAAATTTGCAGTGGAGAAAACCCAGCGCGACGCTTTTGGAACTACAAAAGGCGGTAAAAATTTCGCAAAGCGCCGAATTTGTCGACGAACTGCCCGATAAGTACGATTATAAAGTTCAAGCGGGCGGCAAAAACTTTTCGGGCGGGCAGCGTCAGCGCCTAACAATCGCGCGTGCGCTTGTCGGCGATCCGCAAATTCTCATTATGGATGATAGCGCCTCAGCGCTCGACTTTGCAACGGATGCGAACTTGCGCCGCGCGATCAAAGAGGAAATTAAAGCGACCGTTATCATCGTTTCGCAGCGCGCAAACACAGTGCGCAACGCAAATCAAATTATTGTTATGGACAACGGCAACATTGTCGGGCAAGGTACGCACAAAGAACTTATGGAAACTTGCGACGTCTATCGCGAAATCTATCAATCACAAACAAAATGATTGTTTATAAATATTAGTATCAATGAATTAGCGATGTATTTTCCACGCAAATATACAAAGTCACTAACAAATTGTAAAAACAATTAAATAAGGAGGTGAATAGTGAAAAAAGCGCCCAAAATTAAACGCAGTAGAGAGGAAGAAAAAGAATACCGAAAACTGCAAAAAGCAATTGCTGCCCTTCCAAATCCATCGTTCAACAACCCCGAAAAAGTGCAGCCAACTAAGGATGTAAGCGTTCCTAGCGTCATTCCTGCAATTATTGGTAAAAACAAAACAGCAGTTTTTGGAGATGAAAAGCCCGCAAGTGTGACTGATACGTCGATCATCCTTGACACCAACAAAAAGCGAATTGAAAGTGTCGCGCGCTTGCGCAAGCCAAAAGCACGAAAAACCATTTTCCGTGCGCTCGGCTATATGAAAAAGTATTGGTACTTACTGATTTTGGTACTGTTATTTTCAGCAATCAACTCAGCATTTGAAATTTTTATCCCGCTCATCATCGGTGACGCGATTGACTATATCGTGGGCGTCGGCAATGTTAATTTTGATAAAATCATTGAGTATATCATATATCTTTCAGTTTGCATCGTCGGGTTTGCGGTATTTAGGTGGTTATTGTTGCGCACGGCAAACGGAATGAGTTATAAAGTCGAACAACAAATGCACAATGATATGTTCAAAAAGTTTAACAAAGTTCCGCTCAAATATATTGACAGTTCCAGTCACGGGGACTTGCAAAGTCGTATGATAAACGACGTCGACTTGATTACGGACGGTTTTGTTATGGGGCTGATTACATTTTTCGACTGCCTCGCAACGATTGTTTTGACGCTCATTTTTATGATAAAAATCAACGTCACAATGGCAATCGTAATTATTTGCGCGACGCCGCTTTCAATAATTGCAGCAGCAATAATTGCAAAAATTTCGCACAAACTCTTTAAAAAGCAAGCAAAAAGCGTCGGTGACTTGTCGGGCACAATGGTAGAAATGGTTGGCAACCAAAAAATTGTCAAAGGCTTTTTGTATGAAGAACGCTCCATAGAAAAGTTTGACGACATCAACAAAAAGTTGCGCGACGTCAGTGAAAAGGCAACATTTTACTCCTCGCTCTCTGCGCCAATATCGCGCTTTGTCAATGGGCTACTATATGCAACAGTTGCAATCGTCGGCTGCGTGTTTGCGCTCAAAGGGAATTTGACCGTCGGCGGAATTTCAATATTCTTGACATTTGCAAACAAGTACTCTCGTCCATTTAATGATATAGCGGATGTTTTTGCGGACTTGCAAGCAGCATACGCGTCAGCAGTCAGGGTCTTTAACGTCCTAGATATGAAAGACGAAGTTAGTGATGTGGGGTTGCCTGAGATAAAAAGATGTACAGGGCAAGTTGAATTTAGCGATGTAGATTTTTCGTATACGCGCGATAAGCGCCTTATCCAAAATCTTAATTTGAGAGTAGAAAAGGGACAAAAGGTCGCAATCGTGGG
This sequence comes from uncultured Clostridia bacterium, assembly GCA_937914725.1. GTDB lineage: Bacteria > Bacillota > Clostridia > Christensenellales > UBA1242 > CAKVOD01. The sequence goes on from CALDMJ010000192.1 coordinate 15,676, forward strand.
ACCCACAGGTTGCGGGAAAAGTACGCTTATCAATTTGTTGATGCGATTCTACGATGTCGATAAGGGTGAAATTTCCGTCAGTGGACACCCGATAAAACAAGTGACGCGAAAAAGTTTGCGCAAGCAATACGGAATGGTTTTGCAAGAAACGTGGCTGTTTTCGGCGACAATTCGCGACAATATTGCGTATAGTAAAACAAATGCGACAGAAAAGGAAATTCGTCGTGCCGCGCGCCTTGCGGGTGTCGACCACTTTATCTAGACTTTGCCAAACGGCTATGATACTATGATTAATGAAAACGGTGATAATCTCTCTCAAGGGCAAAAACAACTCATTTGTATCGCGCGACTGTTTTTGGCAAATCCGCCAATGCTCATCTTGGACGAAGCGACAAGTAATATTGACACAAGAACAGAATTAGCAATTCAAGAAGCATTTAGCAAAATGATGAAAGGGAAAACAAGCTTTGTTGTCGCGCACAGGCTTTCAACAATCGTATCTAGTGACATCATACTTGTAATGAACAAAGGAAACATCATCGAACAAGGCACGCACAAACAGTTACTTGCGCAAAAGGGGTTTTATTATAACCTTTATAATAGCCAATTCAGCAGATATTAAAATTTTGCCTACGTCTTGACAAATTCTTATAGTATGCTATAATATATCCATATAAGGAGATATGTTATGGCAGCAAACGAAAAACCAAAAGTAGCAAACAAAGCAGCGGATGCAATTGAGGTCGAAAACGTTGGGAAAGTTGTAGAAATTGATTTAGATGACGTCGCAGTAGCTAACCTTGAAACTATGACTGATAAAGAAGTCGAAGAATATGTAATGTCACTTATTGAAAGTGATGAACTTAAAAACAGTGCCGACCACCCATATATTCTTGATTTGGGCGGGCATTCATCATATGTCGGTGAAAATATTTTGCTCGAACAAATGATGTTTAGAAAAGTCAAGAAAGCAATGAATCTTGTTATTTTGAGCGCAAAACATGACAAGAAAGCAATGCAATATTGGGAAAGTTATGGGATGCTACCCGACCAAATGAGCCCTTTTGAACAAGCAATCTTAAAAGGTATCAAATTTGATTACCAAGCAATCGCAAATGACTTCAACGATATGTGCGAAGGGAAGTCAACCGATTTTATTGCTCGTTTTGAGTCTCTGTTCCAAATTTGCCAAATTAAAACGATTGAAAGCAAATTACTTAGTATTTTTGATAGCGAAATCCAACGAGAAAAGAGCAATGGTCAAGTGGCAATATATCAAAACATTGTTACAGCAACGGAATACATCTATAGCTTGTTTGCAACGGGGCTTGCAGAACACACGCGATTGATGAAAGAAACAACATTTGACGGCTACTTCGTCGAGGAAACGAAGAAGTGGTTTGGAAGAAAGAAGAATGAGTATCCAAAGGATATTTTACTTGAAGATTATTTGGAAATGCCAAAGAATTTGACAAATGAATGCATTGAAGTTGCTGTTAGTATAGGTATTTCGGAAGATGACCTTAAAGCGCTTTGCGATAGCCTTGAAAATATGACGCAAGCATTTAGTGAAGCAAACGCCGAAACAATTAAAGCAATTCACGACCAAGTTGAAAACGCAAATATGCTCAGTAATGAGTCAATGCTATATGCTCGCCCCTCTGTCGATAAACAAGACTTGATGTTCAATTAATAGGAACTATATAGGCAATCTTAATGTTGAATACTTAATAAGCGCGTATCACTATAGTGGCGCGTTTTTTTGTTGCATTGAATTCTTAAATTGTGGTATAATGAATATATGAAAAAAATAGTAGCAGTTTCGATTGCCATAGTGCTGTCCGTTTTTGCACTGGTTGGCTGTGGAAAAGTGGAAAAGTCAGTTTTGTTTGTCGTGCCAGATGGCGCGCCCGCACTGAGTGTGGCAAGTTTGATGATGGATGAGTATGAATTAGACGGAGAAACCGACTATAAAGTGGTTTCTAGCGAGGATATCGGCAACTACTTTGCCACAAAACGCGCGGATGCGGGGGTTTTACCACTAAATCTTGCGACTAAAATGACCGACTACCAAATTGTTTCAATCAATACTTTTGGAAACCTTTATATCGTGGGAACAAGTGGGCAAGATATAACTAGTTTGAAAGGGAACACATTGCACGTAATCAATTTAAACAATGTTGTTGGCTTGACAGTTCGACTGATGCTAAATAAATGCGGAATTGATTATACTATGAATGACTTGCAAGCAAGTTCGAATAATGTAGTTTTGAAAGGCGCAAATGCTAGCGACCTTGCGGGCGCATTCTCAGCAGGCAAAGTTGAATTTGCAGTTGTCGCAGAGCCTATGTGTTCTAAACTAATGAAAATAAATACTAATTTGAAAATACTCGCGGACGTCCAAGAATTGTATGGAAAGTATCCGCAAAGCGCAATGGTTGTCAAAAAAGGAAGATTTACAACCGCGCAAATCAATGGCGTGATTGCGAAAATGAAACAAAAAGTATCCGTAACCGACACATTTGAAATAGTCACCGCGCACCTAGAAAGAGGCGTTGTAAGTGCTTTTACAAAAGACGGATTAACGGCGGAAGTTGTGGCGCGATGCAATGTTGGCTTTATGCGCGCTAGCGAAAACAAAGATTTTATCAATGATTATATTGATAAAATTATTGCCCTGCAAGAAAATGCGGCGCAAAAACTCACCGATGATAGGTTCTTTGTATGAATAGAGAAAAACTAATAAAACGCGTGCGCCACGCACTTTATGTCGCGGCAACAGTTGTTGTTTTGCTGCTTGCGTGGCAAACCGCTTATTTGATTTGCGACAATCCGTTGATTGTTCCGTCCGTACAAAAAACAATTGATAAAACATTTGCACTTTTGGGCAGCGCAGCGTTCTATGCGTCGTTTGGTGCGACGCTATTGCGTGGAGTTGTATCATTTGTGATTGCAGTTGTTTTTGCGATTGCACTATTTGTGCTATCAAAAACTTGTAAATTTATGAAAGTCTTTTGTGACACAGTTGTCAAAGTGCTGAGAAGCGTGCCAACAATCGCAATAATATTGTTCATCCTCATTTTGACAAATGCACAAATAGCGCCAGTCTTTGTTGCATTTTTGGTGGTTATGCCGCTAATTTATGCAGGTATGTGCGGTTTTTCAGTAGGTATAAACGTTAAAAATTTGTGCTATGTGTATAAAATTTCAAGGCGCGACTATGTTAAGTTTGTGTACCTTCCAAAACTTCAAAAAGACCTTTTGCCGATTTTTTCATCAAGCATCTCACTCAATTTGAAAATTATCGTCGCAAGTGAGGTGCTGGCAAACACATACCAAAGCATAGGCGGTATGATGCAAGAAAACAAAGTTTATTTTGATATGGCAGGGCTAATTGCTCTCGCACTCATCACAATTTTCGCCGCAGTGGTTTTGGAAAAAATTGTCGACGCATTCAAGTACTTCAAGTTTAAGGTTAAAGATAAGGAGGGGGTGAAAAATGAAATTAATTGATATTTGCAAAAGGTACAACAACAAAACCATTTTGCAAAATGTAAATTTGTCTTTTGATAACAATGAAATTGTCGCCGTCATTGGACAAAGCGGGGTTGGGAAAACAACGCTTTTGAACATTATCGCAGGGCTGACACCATATGAAGGGGAAGTTGTAGATTGCGGCAGCGTGTCGTATATGATGCAAGATGACGTCTTTGTCGACAACTTGAGCGTCCTTGATAATTTACGACTATTCACGCGCAAAAATAAAGATGAAGTGCTTTCATTCCTCTCCGCGCTAAAACTTGAGAGTGTCGCTAACGAACCACCCGCAAACCTCTCAGGCGGAATGCAAAGAAGAGTTAGTTTTCTGCGCGCATTGCATTTTGATGCACAAGTTTTACTACTCGACGAACCCTTTAAGAGCCTAGACGTCGCCACAAGCGCGGAATGCGTCGCCTATTTGAAAGCCTTTTTGCAAAACAATCCGCACCTGTGCATAATCGTCTCGCATAACCTCGACGAACTTGCGCCCCTCGCGCCCCGCGTCCTACAGTGTTCCAACGCAACACTGCGCCCGCGTTAACACCCACTACAAAAAGGTACATAGTCAGTTAACTATGTACCTAAGTTCATATAGTGGCACTCACCAAACCTGCAGCAGCGGCCTATGCCGCCCAAACCTGCAGCCGTGCGCTATCCCCGAGAAACTAAGTTGTTAGAATGGTAGTGCGTTTGCCGTCCACGCAAGCAACTTACGTGTAGGAAAAGTACCCACAGCGGCGGGCTCTCCCGTAAAAAAGGTACATAGTTGTTTAACTATGTACCTAAATTCATATAGTGGCACTCACCAAACCTGCAGTCGTGCGCTTTCGCACTATTTGTTTTCAAGGGTGAGGTATTGGGATGGGTCAATCTTAGCGCCGTTTTCAAGCACTTCAAAATGAAGATGAGCGCCTTGTTTTGCTTCAGCCTGATTCGAGCTTGCAACCTTGCCAATAACTTGTCCCTTCTTGACTTGGTCACCCTCTTTCACAGTAGGTTCCGTGTCAAGCGCAGCGTAAACCGTCGCCAACTTGTCATTGTGCCTAATCGTGATTGTCGTGCCCATAAGGTAAGACGACTTCACGCTCTCAACAACGCCGTCGTAAACAGCCATAACATTAGCACCCGAAGTCGCAGAAAAGTCAATAGCCTTGTGTGCCTCCCACTGATTCAAAGTCGCATTGAATTGAAGCGCGCTCCCTGAGTAACCCATAAGTATCGTCGCATCCTCAAGTGGACTTGTGAACACAATCGGTGTGTTGTTGGTCTCTTGCGTAGGTGTGTCGTCTTGGCTCAAGTTCTTGTTAGCGCTCGGCATAGAAAATGCAACAATAAGCGCAATAGTAAGAATAAATGCAGCCACCAAAACTCCATATGTTGCAAGTTTGATGTTTGTTTTTCTTTGATTGTTTGAATTTGACATTTTTTTTTGTCCTCCTTGTATGTGATTGTAGACAGGGTTTTATTTTTTTATACATTTTGTTCATATTTTTTTGTGATTGCGCATAAATCTATTGTATACAAATGGTGAATTTAAGCATTCGCTTGAATACGCACATACACTATAGATGCAATTTGCTCTTTTGTTTCGGTGAAATAATAGTAACAATTTGTCATAAAGTGGGCAATTGGGGTGAAAAATTCAAAAAAGTAAATTAATATAGTGAAAATCGTTGTGTTTTTGTCACAAACTATGCTAAAATAAAACTATGGAGGGTAAAAAATGGCAAAGAAATCAAAAATGACAAACTTTATTGTCAAAGGTATCGCAGCAGTTTGCGCATTTCTTGCATCAATGATGCTTATTTGTCCTGTTATCGCAGGAACAGTATCTGGCGCTGGGCTTAAACAATCAACCAATATGAACTTGTTTGACATTTGGGACAATGGTCTCAAAGATGCACCTGCTGACTACACAATTATGACAATTTGTTTCTCAATCGTGTTCTTCCTCGGATTGATTATGGCAGTTTTGTTCGTACTCAATATGTTCTTGAACAATCAATTGATTGACAAAATTCTTATGATTGCTGGCATTGCTTTTGCAGTTTTTGCAGTTGTAGGTTTGATTTGCGCATTTGTTTATGGCGGAAGTAACTCTGAAAGCGCGCTTGGAATGAAAGTTAGCATTTCTGCTGGCGTTGGTGCAATCCTTGCAACAATCTTCAGTGTCGCTGCTGCGGCAATGACATTTGCTGAAAAATCATTGAGCAAATAATTGATAAAAAATGCGATTTCGGTCGCATTTTTTTATTTATTTTTTTAGATTGAATGAATTTTTAAAATGGTATCGTGTTTTTTACTAATTTATATTTAGAATATTGTTAATTATATTTCAAGAACTAATAATGTATTAAAATTCCATTACACAAGCAAAGAGCTTAGTGTGGGCAAGTATTATTTGCCATTAGTGCAGGCGTTACACCGAAAAAGCAGTGTCAAGTAGTGCCATAAGTGCAAAGCCGACAATCATAAAAATTGTGGCTTTATTTTTGCCGCATTTGACCGCTTCGGGGATGAGTTCGCAAGTCGCAACCGCAACCATCGCACCCGCCGCAAAACTAAGTAGGAAAGGCAGAAAACTTGTCACATAAAAGCATAGCGCAAACGCAAGCACCGCAAAAATCGGCTCAACGCTACCAGATAGCATACCAGTTACGAAAGATTTTTTCGCCGAAACGCCTTGCGCCCGCAACGGCAACGCGACTGTTAAGCCTTCAGGTATGTTTTGTATACCGATGCCGACTGCAAGTAGTATTGCCGAAACCGTGTGCACGTCACCCGTCGCCGTCGCAATCGAGCCAAACGCAACACCGACTGCCATACCTTCAGGTATGTTGTGAATAACAATTGAACCCGTGAAGATAACAGCGCGCTTCATCGCCCTGTGTTTTGCAAATTTTTCCAACGTGAAAAATCTGTCAAGAATTTTGTCTGAAAGCACAATAAATGTTCCGCCAACAAGAAAACCTATCGCAACATATAGGTATATCGGCAAATTGTTTTCCTCGCACGCCTCAATTGCAGGAGAAAGCAGCGAAAAAAACGATGACGCTATCATAATTCCGCCCGCAAGTGCCAAGAGTTTTGACATTTGCTCGGGATTTTTGTTCTTGAAGGCAAAAATCAGTAGCGCGCCGAGCGTCGTGCAAAGAAAGCAAAACATTGCGCAAATCACGCATTGCCATATAACGGGAATGTTATCTAGAAACTCTAACATTTTTTCTCCTATGCAATATCTAGTCCATTATATGAACGAGTGATAATAATTGTTAAATAGTTGAAAAAAAAACCTAAGTGTGATATAATTAAAAAATGAAAGAATTTTTTGAAACATTAGAGAATATTAAGGACGAAAAAGAAGCGCACTTGAGAAATGTTCTCGTGCTTGCATTTGTTGGAGACGGACTGTGGACGGCGTATGTCCGCACGCACCTAGCAAAAAACAGCCTCGAAAATAGCGGGAAACTCAATAAGGTTGCAAATTTGTATGTCAAGGCGGAAAGTCAAGCAGTTATCTATGACGCACTTGCAAGCGAACTAAAGGAAAGTGAACTTGACGTCGGCAGGCGTGCGCGCAATGCAAAATTGCACCACACCGCCAAAAACGCAAGCATTGAGGACTATCGCACCGCAACAAGTTTTGAAAGTGTGCTCGGGTATGTCTTTATGTCGGGAGACTTAGATAGACTCGAAGAACTGATGAAAAAAAGCATCGACATTGTCGAAAATATTATAATAAAGGAAAAGATATGCAAATAGAAGGGAAAAACAGCGTTTTGGAAGCGTTGCGCGTCGGGAAAAAGTTTGAAAGTTTGCTAATCTTGCAAGGGAGCAAGTCGTGCGGCGAAATCGAACAACTTGCAGCGGCTAAAAAAATCGGCATCAAGTATGTTCCAAAACAAAAACTTGACGACATTTCAAAGACGCACAAACATCAAGGCGTCATTGCCTATATTGAGGGCTTTAAATATGTCCCGCTTGAAAGCCTATTCAAGGACGACGGATTTGTTGTTTTGCTTGATAGTATTGAGGACCCGCACAATCTCGGCAGCATTATCCGCACTTGCGAATGCGCGGGCGTCGACGGAATCGTCATTCCAAAGCACCGCGCGTGCGAAGTCAATGAAACAGTGTTCAAAACAAGCGCAGGCGCAGTCAATCACGTCAAAATCGCGCAAGTCGGCAGCCTTAACGACGCGATTGAAAAAATGAAAGACAACGGATACTTTGTTTTTGCAACGGCAATGGATGGCGAACTTGCAAAAAATACTAACTTGAAAGGTAAAATCGGCATTGTCATTGGCAATGAGGGCAGCGGCGTGCACAAATTGACAAGACAAATTTGCGACGGAACACTAAAGATTGAAATGCGCGGAAAACTTAATTCCCTCAACGCGTCCGTCGCGTGTGGAATAATCGTTTTTCAAGCACTGGAGCAAAGATAAATATGGATGACAGACAACTAATTGAGAAATTTAAAACTGGCGACGATTTTGCGCTTGAAGAATTGCTAAAGCAAAACAAACCGCTAATCAATCAAATTGCGCGCAAATATTTTTTGATTGGTGCGGAAGTAGACGACCTGATTCAAGAGGGAATGATTGGACTGTATCGTGCAATCATTACTTTTGATGATACAAAGGACGTCAATTTCAAAAGTTATGCGCGCGTTTGCATAGAGCGCGCTGTATTTAACGCAATAAAGAGTGCAAATTCAAAAAAGAATTTACCGCTAAATCAATCAGTTAGTTTGTCATTGCAGGATAATAATGATAATGATGACGATGAAGATATTGTGGCGTATGTCACGTGGGATGACAGCGACCCAGAGTCAATTTTGATAAACCGCGAAAATTATGCAAAACTTTTTGATAAAGCAACGCAAAATCTTAGCGTTTTTGAAAAAAATGTGTTAAAATTATACCTAGATGGTTTGACGTATACCGAAATCGCTGAAAAGCTTGATAAAAGCGCAAAAAGCGTCGACAACGGATTGACGCGCATAAAGGCAAAAATTTCAATTTCAAACTTTCAAGACGAATAAAGGAGAAAAATGGCATACCTAGCACTCTATAGAAAATATCGTCCGCAAACATTTGACAAGGTTGTCGGGCAAGAGCATATCACGAAAACGCTAATC
>CALDMJ010000193.1 GCA_937914725.1 uncultured Clostridia bacterium
ACATTTTTTAAAATGCTAAATTATATGCAAAAACGAGTTGAAATTCAACCCGTTTCTTGCCATATTCGCAAAATCTCTTATCCATTTCCAGCCAGCGATTTAACATTGTGAAGTAAAGTGTCGTCAGCAAAGAAGTTGCCAAGTTCCGTGACTGTAAAGTCATAGACACTTTCAGTATTTTGACTACATTTTATTGAAGCAACTGTTTTGTAGGAGTACTGTGATTTTACTTTATCGCCTACTTTAAGTGAAGTTGTTTCGACAGTGTCATTGCCCATAATGTGAGGATTGTAGACAAACTCATCGTAGTTTGTGCAGACCCAACCACGCATTGTGAGCATTGGGTGGTTGCCCGTCAACTTGATTTGAGACCCGTCGTCAAATGTAACTGTATAAATCTTATCATTTTGCTTGATAAAAGTATTAGTTACTTGAGAAAGTATCAGTTTCCCTGTTTTCATATCCATACCAAGAATATAATCACCAACTCTAATATCAATTGCTAGTTTGTATTCGCCATTGAAACCTGTTGATATCTTTGTGTCCGCTGTGACACAAGAAGATATTGTTTCAGATTTCCACACAGCAGTTATATTCATATCTTCAACAACTTGAATTTCTCCCGATGTTGGCAGTGTGGTATCCCCATTAGACAAATAACTATTTACTGTATATTTTTTACTACTAGCGGTGTATGATCCTGTATATAATGTTGTTTTTGACACTGTTGAAGTTTTATAATACAGACTATAGTCGCCACTTACAATTAATATGTAATCACCGTATGTAAGCGTTTTAGTAGTTTTACTCGCATTTGTTGGAACATCTCCCGACGGCGTAATTGTGATAGTGTAGGTATTTATAACTGGAGTTATCACAACGCTTTCGCCACCTTGCAAACTTGAAATGGTAAAAGTATAAACGCCATTAGAACCACTTACAGCAGTTAGCGCCGTTCCATTAACTACTACGGTAGGCGCAGATTTATTGCAAGACTCATCCATTGCAACTTGGAAAGTATACGACTTGCCGATTTCTGGACTTTGGGTCACTGCGGTTGCAACAAAGTTTTCGCCCGTAGGCAGCACAACTGAAGATGTGCTCAAATTGTAATACAAAATGTTGGTGCTACTATTTGTGAAACCAGATTCTAGTGAAACACTTGCCTTGATTTGAAGTGTTGCATTTATCATAGCCCCCGTTACTTGCAAATTTGAGAGCACTGCATCAAGAAACATATACGAATACTGCGCAATTGCGGTGCTTGAAACTAGCGCCACTGTTCCATTGCTTGTGGTTGCATTCATCACTGTTGAATCCGAAAACATAGGCTTGTCGCCACTAGAATTATAAGTCAATGCGGAACTACCTAAAATATTTAGTTCTAGTTTTATGTACGCGCTATTCGCGCTTTGCGTATTTGACAAGACAATTTTTGCCGTTTCACTAGAACTATTTGACAAAAGTGTTCCGCTTGTGCTTTTCCCTAAATACATCTTTGTGTTGTCGCTATCGTAAAACAAGTCCGAATTCCCGACACCTGCGGTTGGCGGCAAAACTATACTGATAACACCTGTTGCAGTTTTACTATCTTTGAGCGCACCATATGAAATGCCCAAAAGCAACCCCGAAAGAAGCATCATTATTGCAACAACCCACACAAAAACTTGTGCTGAATTATTTTTGCGT
>CALDMJ010000194.1 GCA_937914725.1 uncultured Clostridia bacterium
GCCACTGGTGCAGATTTGGCGAGTGGCACTATATGAGTTTGGGTACATAGTTAATTTACTATGTACCTTTTTAATAATATTTAAAATGGGTAGGTGTATGCGAACGCGATGAGGATGTAGCCGAGCGAGTGCGCGATGCTGGTGGCGTAGTAGCACCATTCGGCTTTACAATTTACTATATATAGGGTTACGCCGCAGAGGACGATAGCAAAGCCGATTAGTGCGAGCAATGTGAATGCGCTGGCACTACATAGTAATGCGATTATAGCGAGTCCTAGATTTGAGAATGTGAGCGAGTTTGCGAGCGTAACGTAGGCGCGCATTTCAAAAGGTCGTTTATTGATTAGTTTATTGACAATTGCGCCGACGATGAACCCGAGCATTGCGGTGGCAAGTGCTACTTCCCCGTTATCTATGATTGTGCTGAGTGAGAGAATGAAGAAAATTTGCGAGAAAACTTTGGTGATGAACCCAAGTTTTTTTAGTAGCAATTTGTTCATCCCTTTTAAATGCGATACGGCGATTAGGGCGTCGGCAAGCATTAGTAGCACAAAGGCGGTTATTGTGAACGCGGGCGTGCCCAAATTTGTTTGCGTGGCGGCGACGATGCCGAGCGTAGCGATGAGCGCGGCGGTTGTTATGCGCATAATGGCGTACTGGAGTGTGCCGCGCGTTTTGTAGGCGCGCTCTAGTTCGCTGACGGGTTGCGCTGGATTTTTAACTTCGCTGGCTTTTTCAAAGTGCAGGCGTGGTGAGAGTTCCATTAGTGTCATTGATACGATGCAGAGTGCTAGCAAGATGTATGTTATTATCATATAAAAAAACGTGTTGGAGATTTTTATACTCTATAAAAGGGTTTCGAGTTTGCGGATGTCGAATGGGAGTGATTGGAGATATTTTAGGGTGGCGAGGTTTTCAAAACGCAGGTAGACGGATGCGAGTGATTGGACGCTCTTTTTATATTTACGGTTCAAGTTTTTATCGCCGTATTTGCCGTCACCTAGAATAAATATTTTATGAAATGCTAGTTGCGCGCGGATTTGGTGCGTTTTGCCTGTGTGCAAGTCGACTTCGATTTGCGCGAGGTCGCCTGCGCGCTTTATTAGTTTATAAGATAGACTTGCTTGTATACCGTCGGTGTCGTTTGCACTGAATTTTACGGTGGCATTATCGGTTTTAGTAAAATAGTCGGTAAAAGTTTCCTCGTTTTTCACGTCGTGGCTACTGACGACTGCGAAATATTTTTTTACAACGTTGCCGTTTTTGAACGCATCGAGCAGTTCACTTTCCGCAGTGGAATTTAGCGCGAACGCGACAAGCCCCAGTGTGTTGGTGTCGAGTCTATGCACTGCTTTTGCTGTTGGAAAATCTTTTTGAACGACTGTTTGCAATGTTTGCTTTGTTTCGTCGAAACTGACAGTTTCGATGCCCTTTTTCTTGTTGACAACTAAAATATTGTCGTCTTGATAGACGACGTCATAGATGTTTTGCTTCGCTTCATTGAAATACGCTTCTACGATGTCTTTTTCATAGATGGTGACATTCGTTTTGACGCGCTTACCGTTGACTTTGACGTCCTTTTCTTGTATGGCGCGGCTGATTTGCATTTTTGAGATGTCGCCACAATAGTACTGCAGGCACTGCTTGAGCAACTGCTCTTTGTTGTTTTCAATTTTTCTATAAATCACGATTTTTCTCCGTTTTAGGTTTTACAAACAAAAACTTTTTTGCGTCGTTTACTTGATTTCGTGCGTCAAAGGCGCGATATGTATCGATTATGTACTTGTTCCCTAAGTCCTTTATCACAAACTCGTAATTTGCAAAGCCTGTTTTGTATGAAATATTTGCGCATTTGAGGCACATTTCAAAACAAAACTGAACGTTTATTTCGTAGCCGTCCAAAATAACTGCTTTGGGATAGATTAATTGCGACATTTTTGACAAGTTTTTTTGCATAAAAGTCATAATTTTAGCAAGTTTTATTGGCACGACGTCGTCAAAATTGATAATTTTATTCATTTTTTCTTGTATTTTGAACTTTTTGATAAAATAATCGAGGACAACAAAGTGTTCCGCAGCGTCATACTTTTTCAAATTAAGTGTTTTGACATTTTTGCCAATCTCTTGCGCGAGTGCGGTTTCGTCACGCTTAACTTCTTTGAAAGTGCCGCTATAATTTGTTGGGTCGAAGACATAATGCTTGCTAGGAGTTTCGATTTCGACAAATGCGTGCGAATCGTTGGTTCCAACATAGGCAATGGCGCCAAATCGACATTTTTGGAATGCTAAATCCATTATGCTTGCGGTGGCGGATGCGATGCCCAAGCAGACAGTTCTGCCCCCGAACAGTGAAATATAACCCGACTGCCCTAACCCTGTCAATGGTTCGACTGCCATAATCGCATCACGCGACGGTGAATCATACACGGCGCGCTCAAATTCGGTATGGCGTTTTTTTAGTTTTTTCAATGTGGCAAGTTCGGCATCAAATGCGTAAATATTGGAAAATTGCGCATAATTGAGGCATCTCGAAATGATTTGCTCAAAATTTTCATCACCAACAAACAAGCCGTCTACGATTTTGCCAAGTTCACGCTCAAATTCGCCTGCGAACTTGAAAATATCTTCACTCTCTAAATACTGCTTAACTTTTTTGTTTTGCTTATAGGCTTCCAAAAGTTGTGCCGCAAGCACATTTTGCTTGGCTGTCATTAAGACAACTTTTTTAGACACTTCGGCATTTATCATATTTGCAAGTATTGCTGAATGCGAACTTTCACCATACGCACTTTTGCGTTTGCTTTTGTTGAGTATAATAGAATCGTCTAGCAATTTTTCCACCTTTTCATATTCGTCAAAATCATTCTCTTTAGCATCCAAACAAATGTCGTTGTTGACCTCGTCCGTCATTTCAATTATGTTTTTGTCATTAAAAATATTATGTTTTTTGCTCATTTTTTCCTTTTTGGCAGTGGTGGTGCGGGCTTCCTTTTCGGAATTGGCGGCGCAAACGCACGCGGCGCTTTCGTTGCTGCTGACTTTTGTGCAACGGCGGGTGTAGATACCTTCTTTGCTTTTTCCACTTGCTTTACTGACTGTCTATTTTTTACTTGTTTTGAAGGTTTTGAAGATTCTATAACCTTTATTTCTTCGACAGGTTTTACTTCTTTCACCTGCACATTTTTTTCGACTTTTATTTCTTGCACTGGCTTTTCTTTTGATTTTTCCGCTGCAACTTCTCTTTGCAATTCCTCTTTAGGTTCATTTTTCGATTCGCGTTGCGCTTCTTGTTGCGGTTCTTCTTTGTTTTCTTGTGTTGTTAGGTTTTCGTTTGTCGGCGCGGCTTGCTGCGCAAAACTTTCGGCCTTATCCTCAATTCCTTCAGCAACGTCGTCCTCAGTTTCTAAACTCTCTTTTGTGCGGTCATAATAGTTATAATCACTAAACTGCAATATGTCGCCATAAATGCTATTTTCGATAGTATCTTCATTGCTTTCTTCAACTTCTTCGTTCTCGTCGTTTTTTGAGTCTTCGCCATCGTCGTCACTGTTTGATTGCTCGTTTTCCGCTTGATAAAACTCTTGGTTTATAGCATTTATTGCGTCATAGTTTTCGCCATCGTCATCTTGTGTAGGCAAATTGTCGGCACTCTTTGGCTCGAGCAAATTGTCGAATTGTTTTTGCACGGGTGCAATGTCACTTTTTTCGGGTGAACCTTGTTTCGCTGCTGCGTCTTTTTCTAATGTTACATTGTCTTGCATATGCACATCCGCAGCTTGCTTAGGCTCAATGATGTTTTCCTCAATGACGTCGTTCCTTTGCGTAGCAACGTTTTCATTATTGTGCCTACTTTCATTTTGAGTGGGCACAATATAATCTTGCAAATAAACTTTATCATCTTGCGAATAAATGCCGTCATCTTGCGCAGGTGCATTAAAAATTCTTTCTGATTGTTTACTATTTTTTTCAGTTATATTGTTGTTTTTAACAACTATATTGTCGTTTTGGTCAGGTATGCTATCGTTTTCGGCGCGTATATTGCCATTTTTTGCAATTGCGTTTTGTTCTGCAGCAATTTCTTCAGGCGTTTTTAGTTGGTGATTTCTTTCAAGTCGTTCATATTCTTCTTGCAAACGCCTTGCTTTATTTTTCTTTGTCTTTTCCGACATTTCGTCCAATAATTCAAAAAAACCTTTGCGCTTTGGTGGCGCGTTACTTTGGGTTGGTTCTGCCGCTATTCCCATAGAACTTTCAAGCATTTTTTGTTCGGCGTCCGCTTTACTAAAATCGACTTGTGTGACACTGGACAAATCAAACACCTCGTTTAGTTCGTCATCATTAAACTTGAAACTGCCATTTTCAAATGAGAGTCCCTCATTTTGTTTGGGCGTGAATTTGACATTCAGACGACTCAAAACGTCCGTTGCGGACATTGGCTCTAAGTCGTTAAGTGAAAGTTCATCCGCACTTTGTCCGCTTTCGCGCCCGATACTTTCGATGCGCTCGCTAAACAATTCGTCATCGTGACTCATTGAATTGTTTTTTGCCATTTTGTTGAGAATATATATTTTCGGCTCGTTGAGATTATATTCTTCGTCGATTACTTTATTAGGAAAAACTTTGAACTTCCCTTCATCTCCAACTTTTAGTTTCAAAGCATACTGCGTTTCGACAAAGAGATCAAGAATAACTTCATAGTCAATATTGTTTTCGTATAACAAAAGTTCGCAAAGAGAAGAAAACTTCCAAATTTTATTGTCAAAGCGTGACAACATATTTAGTTCACTTGCGGTGACATCGCTCATATTTTTATAGGCGATTTGCGCCATACTTGTCAGCGCATTTTCAATATCGCGGTCCTTTATCATCAGCTTGCTTGGCACGTACCGTGACAAAACTTTCAGCGCGCGCTTTTTGCCATTTTCGATTTCCTCCGTAAAGTCTATAAACTGGCAAAGTCCTGTAAGCGTTTCAATCTTTTTGGTATATGCTTTTGCGACGCCGACATAGTTTATAAACGAAACACCAAGTTTGCCGTTGAACTCGACGATGTGGCAAATCGGGTTGCCATATGAGTCGATGACGCATTCGGCGTAACTCAGGCTGTGCTTGATGTCAAGCCCCAAGTTGATGAGCCACGCAAGAAATTCGGTTTGGTCGATTGCATTGCTGACGCCAAAATAGAACGACAACATACCATATGCGTTTGTGCTAACAAGTTGGCAAAGCGCGCTTTGCGGCTTTTGAACGCTTTCGCTCTCGTATCTATCGAAATTTGCGGTTGAAAGTCTAACAAACTCGCACGCGGTGGCGCAAATTTGCTGAATTGTCATATCATCGTCAAACAAAAGTTTGGCAATTTTCATTGTATCCTTTTTGTAATTTTCAAACGCTTTTTCATTGTCGCGCGCATTCAAAATAGACAAAAGACTTGACGGAAGCAAGTCTATTTTACCAATTTTGTTATTACTTTTTACATTGATATAATTGATATCAAACTGTTTTTTATCTATCAAAAATTCGCAAAACTCTTTTTTGTTTTGTTTTTGCGCAAGAGCAATTTTTTCGTCCAACTTCACAAAATACTGGGCGTCGGCAGCTCTTAGATTTGAATAAGGATTGTTATTTTGTTTTTCTTTTTTTTTGCCCAACATAACTCACTCCTCGTATTAAATTTCTTTTCTATCTTCCAACGCGCGTGCCAAGGTGACCTCGTCAGCATACTCAATGTCGCTCCCCATTGAAACGCCTTGTGAAAGACGCGTGATTTTGATGCCAAATGGTTTCAGCAGTTTTGAAATGTACATCGCGGTTGCCTCGCCCTCGACATCGGGGTTTGTTGCCATAATGATTTCCTCAACGCCGCCTTGCTGGACGCGAGTCAAAAGTTCCTTGATTTTTATATCGTCGGGACCGCGATTGTCAAGCGGACTCAGTGTACCGTGTAAGACGTGATATTGTCCTTTAAAATCCTTGACTTTTTCTATTGCTAAGACGTCCTTTGGCTCCTTAACGACGCAAATCACTTTGTTGGGACGTGTGGCACAAATGTCGCAAATGTCCTTGTCCGTGAAGTTGCCGCAGTTTGCGCAATAATGGATGTTTTTGTTTGCCTCAACGATTGCGTTCGCAAAATCGCGGACATAGTCCGCATCTTTGTTCAAAACATAGTAGGCATAGCGCTGCGCAGTTTTTGTTCCAACGCCCGGCAAGTTTGAAAAAAAATTTATCAATCTTTCCAAACTTTCAATTTGATTCATTAAAATGCACCCATTCCGTTTGGAAGTTTTGGAGCAAGTTCTTCCTCAAGAGTTTTGATTTGCGCGTTTGCGTCATTAACAGCCGCCATAACCAAGTCCTCTAACATTTCAAGGTCATCCATATCAACAGCGTTGGGATTGATTTTGATTGATTGAAGTTCATATTTCCCGTTCATAGTAACTTCGACCAAATCTCCGCCGCTTTTTGCGGTGACGACGCTTTCTTCTAGTTTTTGTCTATCCTCAGCCATTTTTTGTTGCATTGCTTGTGCTTGCTTCATTAGTTGTTGCATATTCATACCACCAAATCCACCTTTCATCATAATTATAATCTCCTTATTATATAATACTTAATTTTTCACCAAATTTTTGTTTTAGATACTCAATATCTTGCGATTTTTCTTCGCTTTCTTTGCCTTGACTACAAACTTTGAGGTTCAAATTTGCAATTTCTCTAACAATGTTTTGCATTTTGTTATAATGCTCAACATTATCAAAGCCGTTTGAGTGCATATAAATTTCAAAATTGTCGCCATTTATTTTTGTTTTGTCAACCGTCTCACAAATTGCGCCCAAAATATTGTCGCCGCTTTGCTTGATTTTTAGCAATATGTCACCCCAAAGGCGCATTTCAGCCGCTTTGCCTGTCACTTTAAAAATGTCGTCCTTAACTTCAACCATTGCTCCGCCAGCGACGGGTATTTCGTCAAACGAAGAAATGTTCGCCATAGGTTCTTCTTCAAACGGGACAGACATTTTAATATCCGCCAAAACTGTTTCGCCTTTCAGCTTTTCAAAATCCGCATTTTGCTCATTTGTGACGCTGCCAATTTCTAAATCTTCTTCATCCGTTTTTTTTTCATACACTTAAGCCCTGCAACTTCAATCAATAGTTGCGGGCGGATGCTATATTTTAGGTTGAGTTCAACTTCGCCAAACTCCGCGAGACAATCCGTGATTTGCGACATTTCAAGCGCGTTTGCTTGCGCTTTCATAAGGTTTGCCACATCGTCGCGCAGAACAATCATATTGCGATAGTCTTTGCAAGTTTTCACAATCATTAGATTGCGGAAATAAATTGACATATCGCGCGCGAGCATTGACAAACTTTTGCCCATTTTGACAAGTTCGTCAACTTTTGTTAGGTACGCGCCCGCGTCCTCATCAATGATTGATTGCACGAGTTGCCCCAAAACTGAATCATCATTGACGCCCAAAACCTGCAAGACGCTATCGTATGTGACGTTTGAGTTGCTAAACGAAACGCACATATCGGCGATTGAGAGTGTATCACGCGCACTGCCGTTGCCTTCTTTTGCAATATATGCAACCGCGTCATCGTCATACTTGACGCCCGAGTCGTCAAAAATGTCTTTGAGCATTTTTTCAAGCGTTTCTTGCTCAATTAACTTAAAATCAAAGCGCATACATCTTGACAAGATTGTCGCAGGAAGTTTTTGCACTTCGGTTGTTGCCAAAATGAAAACGCAATGCGCTGGCGGCTCCTCCAAAGTTTTTAGCAACGCGTTGAACGCTGAGTCCGTGAGCATATGCACTTCATCGACAATGTACACTTTATATTTCCCAACAACTGGCGGATACTTGACCTTTTCGCGCAAATCGCGAATTTCATCGACGCGGTTGTTGCTTGCGGCATCGATTTCCATAATGTCCATATTATTCAAAACACTTGTTTCTTGGCAGGACTTACATTTTCCACACGGCGAGCCGTCGACTGGATTTTCGCAGTTGATTGCTCGCGCAAAGATTTTAGCGACACTGGTTTTGCCAGTTCCGCGCGTGCCACAAAACAAATACGCGTGGCTAATCTTGTTCGATTTGATTTGATTG
>CALDMJ010000195.1 GCA_937914725.1 uncultured Clostridia bacterium
AGTACTTCACTATTTCGGTCTCCTTTGTACAAATTTATACTTGTATTTTACCATAGTTTGAAAAAAATATCAAACAAATTTAATACAAATCTATAAAAAACAGCGGTTTACACCACAAAAAAAGCACATAGTCTATTAACTATGTACTTAGGTTATTTAGAGGTGCTCGCAAAACCTGCAGCATCGAGCTTTCCCGCCGAGCACGAAAAAATATTAGTAGTACTGCGGTATGCCGTCCCCGATAGCTACTTAGTCGTAGGGACAGCATTTGTAGCAGTGGCCTTTGCCACACGGCGGAGAATGTCGCCAGTGTGAAGAGGGTATGGACAGTTGATTGTGACAATCTCTTGCACGCGTTGTGCAATATCCACATTTTCACCAGCCGAATTGATAATATTTTCAACCTTGAACGTCTTGTTGAATGAATCACTAGGCGATAAAATCTCAAGTTCGTCGCCCACGCAGAAACGATTGCGCTGTTCGATTTTCACTTGCCCGTTTGCTGAATCTTCCACAACATTCGCAATGAAATCGTAGGATGAAATCGGCGTGCTGCTTTCAATATATTCCCTATCCGTTTCGTCGAAATAGAACCCTGTTGTGTACCTGCGATGGCTCGATTTTTCAAGTTCCGCATCAAGCATTGGGTCAAAAGGCTTTCCGCTTTCGACAAGGTCGAGTGCGCGGCGGTACGCGTTTGTGACGTTTGCCACATAGTATGATGTTTTCATTCGCCCTTCAATCTTGAACGATGTGACGCCTGCGTCCGCCATTTCTTTTAGGTGTGAAATCATCTTCATATCTTTTGAGTTAAGAATATATGTACCGCGCTCGTCTTGCTGAATCGTCATTTCGTCATCGCGATTTTTTTCACGCAAAAAGTACTCAAAACGGCACGCTTGCGCGCACTGCCCACGGTTGCTGTCGCGCTTGCAAAGATAGTTGGAAAGCAAACATCTACCGCTATAGGAAATACACATTGCGCCGTGAACAAACGCTTCAATTTCCATATCGTCGGGCAAAAACTCGCGCATCTCCTTTATTTCTGCAACGCTAACTTCACGCGCAAGGACGAGGCGTTTTACGCCTACTTCCGCCCAAAACGCGCCTGCGTATTTGTTTGTGCAGTTGGCTTGCGTTGAAAGGTGAATTTCAAGTTTTGGCGCGACCTTTTTTGAAAGGCTAATGATTCCAACATCGGAGGCAATGATTGCGTCAGCGCCAATTTCTTGGAGATAAATCAAGTAGTCGGCAAGTCCGTCAAAGTCGGAATTGTGCGCCAAAATGTTGACCGTAATGTAGCATTTTTTGCCTAAACTATGCGCATAGGCAATGTACTTTTGCAATTCGTCTTGCTCAAAATTGTCGCTGAACGCGCGCAACCCGTACTTTTTGCCTGCAAAATAGCAGGCATCGGCACCAAAATAGAATGCTGTTTCAAGTTTTTCGCTACTGCCTGCTGGCGATAGCAATTCCAATTTCTTCATCAGTTTCTCCTTTTGCTTGTTTACATTTATAGCAAACACAAAGTCCGTCCTCTAGTGGAACAATAGTTGTCATTAGTTCTTTGTTTTTGCAAAGTTTGTCCAAAAACGCGTTCATACGGTCGACGGTGCTTTCAAGTTTGTGCTTGACTTCCGTTTCGCCTGTGGTCATTCCCTCTTGCAAGACATTGTCCGCGACGAGGACGCCGCCGTCGTTTAGCACAGTCATCAAACTTGGATAGTACGAAAGATACTGCGCTTTTGCGCCGTCGAGGAAAATTAGGTCAAATTTTTCTTCGCAATTCAACAAATAGTCACCTGCATCGCATAGTTCGAAATTCACTCTATCTTTATACTTTTTCAAATTCTTTTGCGCAAGTTTATAGCGCTCAAAGTCAATTTCAAGAGTTGTGAGTTTTGCAACCGCGCAGGCGTCGAGCATAAGTTTTCCGCTATAACCGATTGCAGTGCCGATTTCAAGTATCTTTTTTGGCTGCTTGATTGCAACGAGCGTTCGCAAAAAGTTTGCGGACGCGGGGCGGATGATTGGAACATAGTTTTCTTTTGCAAATGTTTCCATTGCCTTATCACCGAACTTTTGCATTAGCGCTTTTTCTTTGACAAATTCTTCCGTTTTGTTCATATTCAAACCTATTTTATATCCAAAATGATTGTCAAAACAGTTGGGTTTCTGCGCGTTTTGCGGTTGAAGAATGATGACAATGCTTTGCGCACTGTAATCTTCAAAACTTGAATATCACAGTTTTTCAAATCACTCTGCAAAAGCGTTTCGCGCACAAATTGGCGCGCTTCTTCGACAAGGCTAGACGCTTCGCTAGCGTACACAAGCCCGCGCGTGATAATTTCAGGACCATTTTTAATGATGCCTTTTTTGCGGTCGATTGCAACGACTGTTACGCACAAACCTTCTTCACTGAGCGCAATTCTATCCTTAAGAACCGAACTATCAATTTCACCAAAGCCAAGTCCGTCAATAAGTCTTGAACCTGACGGCACTTTCCCACTGTCCTTGAACACATTTTGATTGACTTCGATGCAGTCGCCGATTTCACAAATTTTGACGTCACTTTCGTACATACCGCATTTGAGCGCCAAATCTTTGTGGTGTTTGAGGTGTTTATATTCGCCGTGGATTGGCACAAAATATTTTGGACGCAAGAGGTCGTGGACTTCTTTGATTTCGTCATAGTAGCCGTGCCCTGAGACGTGAAGCGGCATAAGATATTCATAGATGACATCTGCGCCGCGTTTAAAGAGCGCGTTGATTGTATTGTTGACTGCTTTTTCATTGCCCGGAATTGGCGAACTACTCAAAATGAAGCAGTCGTTTTCCGAAACTACAACTTTGTTGAAGTCTCCACTAGCAATTCTTGAAAGCCCACTCATTGGTTCGCCTTGGCTACCTGTTGTGATAATGCAAAGTTCACCGTCTGGAAAGTTTTCAATGCGGTCAATGTCGATAACATTGTCAGTATTAAAGTGTAACTCATTGAGACGTGAGGCGACTTCCATATTCTTTATCATACTGCGGCCGCTGAACGCAACTTTGCGTCCATACTTGTCCGCTGTATTACAAATTTGTTGAATTCTGTGGACGTTGCTTGCGAATGTTGCAACAAAAATGCGTTTTCCAACATTTTCGCCGAAAATCATATCAAGGCTTTCGCCGACGCGGCTTTCACTCATTGAATGCCCTGCCTTTTCGACATTTGTACTTTCACACAACAATAGCAACACGCCTTTATCCCCGATTTCTTTCATTCTTTGCGTGTCAGTAATTTGTCCGTCGACTGGTGTGAGGTCGATTTTAAAGTCACCAGTGTGGAAAACTACGCCGACGGGCGTTGTGATTGAGACGGCGTATGCGCCAACAATACTGTGGTTGACGTGTAAAAACTCGACATTAAAGCAGCCAAGTTGGACTGTTTCGCGCGGTTGAACTTCGACAAATTTTGCTTTGACACGTGGGTGTTCGCGCAATTTGTTTTGGATAAACGCGTTTGTGAGTTTGCTGCCATAGACTGGCGCGTGGATTTCGTTTAGAGTATATGGCAAGCCCCCGATGTGGTCTTCGTGCCCGTGAGTGATAACAAAGCCGCGAACTTTATCCTTGTTTTCAACAAGATATGTGATGTCAGGAACGACAATGTCAATGCCCGGCATATCTTCGGTGGGGAAACTCAAACCAGCGTCCACGACAATGATGTCGTCGCCATATTCAAGGACGGTCATATTTTTACCGATTTCGCCGACGCCACCCAAGAACATAACTTTCAAGTTATGTGGGTCGCGCTCAACCAAAAATTCTGGGTTAATTTCCTCTTCTTCTTTCGCTTGCAAGTTCATTTTTTTGCTTGCGCCGCGACGTCCACCGCGTGACGCGAGTTGCTGCTTTTTGTCAGCAGTGTCGAAAAACTTGATTTTTGACCCGTTGGCTGTTTCAATTGGCATATTTTGAGCAGTTTTTGTGTTAGTTTTTAGGTTCTCACGCTTAATTGTTTTTGCCACCTCTTTCGCAATGCGACTTCGGCGCGTATTCCTTTGAGGTTGTTCTTTTGCACTTTCATCATCTGCATTGACGTCCACTTTAGGTGTTCTGCGACTTGTATTTTTGTGAAGTGGCGGTCTTTTTTATGTTATTTTTTCTTTAAGCCGTCAAATTTTCAGTCAGACATTTTATAATAAAATCAACAAATTATAGGAGTGTTAAAAAATGTCAAAACGAGGAGAAAACATATATAAAAGAAAAGACGGCAGATGGGAGGGCAGATATTTGAAAGACAGTAAAAAGTACGGATATGTTTACGGTAAGACATATAAAGAAGTTAAAGAAAAGCTAAATTATGCAAGACTGAATACCGAAAAACAAAAAGATAAAACAAAGCTTGCCGTGCTTTGCGATAACTGGCTTATATACAAAGAGCAATACATAAAGGAATCAAGCTTTGTCAAATACAAAAGCATACTGGAAAGGCATATAAAGCCGTATTTTAACGAAATTCCCGTAAATAAGATTGATGAACATACAATTGAAGCCTTTGCAAAAAACCTGACCGTAAAAGGTTATTCGGCACAAACGGTAAAAATTACACTTTCGGTTTTGGAAAGTGTTTTTTTGTATTTTAAAATAGATGTTTCGTTTAAACGGATTATTCCCAAAAAGGCTCAGAAGGAAATACATATACTAAGCAGTAATGACCGCTTAAAATTTGAAAAATATTTACTGTATGGGAAAGACGCATATAAAATCGGGATATTATTATCTCTTT
>CALDMJ010000196.1 GCA_937914725.1 uncultured Clostridia bacterium
ATAAAAACAGCATCATAACATTAAGTTTTAAGATTATAGAGGGTGATTATTTTATAGTTTACATATTAAATGAAGATAATGTACCAACAACTCAAATTTCAGTAAATGATGGGGTAGAATTTTCCTTCAATGTAGAAAACGGGAAACAATTTACGATTTTAGTTTGTGCTGTATTTGGGCAAAGGTGTGAATATAAAGACAATAACACAAATCTTGTTACAACAGCAAACAAATTAGAATACTTAAGTGGTGTAAGTACAAACACAAGTATTACAGTAACAATATCAAGAATTAAAGAAGTTAATAATTATGTTGGTATTTAAAGTAAAAAACACGTATGGCAAGAGCAAATTTGCCATACGTGTTTTTTATAGGTTATATGTCTATTGTTAGGGTGAAGTTTAGTAATATGGTTGTGTGGCAAGTGGTAGTATAACATTTATTTGGGTATGGATAAAGAATAAAAAAAGTGGACACCAGTTTCCTAATGTCCACATTTACAAGAGAAAATATACATTGGAGCAGGTGAAGGGAATCGAACCCTCACAACAAGCTTGGGAAGCTTGTGTTCTACCACTAAACTACACCTGCAATACTGTGCATCCGTCGTTGTTGTTTCTACCAAACGTAGCCCTCACTTTATCGACTCCCCCAAAGCAACCTTGTGGCACATACTAGCTCCTACTTAATGCTGCTGCGGTCAGGCTCTGACATGGTTCATAGGTTAATATTGCACAAGACCTTGAGTTCAACATCGAAAAATGTTACTTGCGTAAGGCGCGAAGACCCCGAAAACGGCTTTCAACCCTACTATAGCGGATTGTAGGTTGAGGGCACCGCTAGCTCCCCGTCTAGCACAGCAAGTGAATTATAGCATATATTTTTCTTTTTTGCAAGCAATTGCCAAAACTTTTGCAAAATTGTTGCTCGCAATTGTGTTGCGTTTATGCATTTTTTTTGCCTAGAGTATTGCATTTTTTTTGAAAATGTGGTAAACTATTGTAAATTAAAGGAGATGAGTATGACAACTGAAGAAATGAAAGCCAAAATGAACAGAGTGCAAAGTGGTAGAAAAGCACAAAATTTCCAAAGTTCTAAAATGAATCTAAACAACGATGCAACACAATTCAAAGATGTTGCAAATAGCGATTTTGAAAAGCGCAGAAACAAAGAAATCAGCATTATGCAAAAGATTGTTCTCGGGAAAACGCCTGCAAACATCTTGAAAACAACAAGTGAGCGCAACGGAGCAACCGACATCACATTCACAACGCTCGATGGAAAGGTGGATACATCTAAAGCTGTTGAAAAGCAAAGAATGACCGCTGAATCATTTATCAAGACAGTTATGACAATTCGCAACCTTTCAGGGCAAAATGTAATGATTCCTGAAAGTGAGATTGGAAAAATGGGGCTTGAACTTGCCCCATACGCAAAGCCTTTCTATGATAAAGATAACCATAAGTTCTACGAACTCAGCGTTACAAGACGTCCAAGCAGCGAAAAGGGCAAGCGTTTGAAGTTTTATGCAAACAACAAAGTTAGTCAAGCAGTTGTAGATAAACTTAATGCACCCGCAGCAAATCCTAAGGACGGAGTTGACCCAAGCGTAAAATCAGCGCTAGACATTTGCGAAAAACTTGGAGCACTTACAGGCATATCGCTTCAACCAAATGATAAGGTAAATTCATTTATGCCGTCTACACTTGGCAAAGTGTCTAAAAAAGCCAAAGACGCATTGTCAACTCTCACGCTCAATAAATGGCAATCGAAAAAGTTTGTACCGCAATCAGGCAAACTTTATATGAACACCAAAGGGATGAACGCAACTGATGTTTTGACAAATTACATCTCAGGTTGTGCGATGAGATCGTTTAACACAAATATCGACACATTTTTGAATGTCGTTAAGAGTGACCGTGGCTTCCAAAGTGGTGCAGTGAACGATAAGAATGCTAGAATTGAAGATTACAAGAAGAATTACGAACTTATTAAATATAAACTTCACAATATTTGTACAGACTTGATTGCAAGCGAAATGTGTAAATTGATTCCTGATACCTCAGCGGAAGAAAGACTTGCCTTGAGCGAAAGTTATTTGACATCCGCAATGCAAAGAATGAACGACCTCGGCAAATATCTCGACGACCCATATGTTATGAAGTTTATCTCGAAAACAGTCACCGATTCAGTTTCACGCTACAATGCAAACTTTGCTTTCTCAACGAAGCAAATTGTGGAAGCGAACTGCAAAGTATGCGGCTACAAAAATATGTTCAAAGTTGGCAATAGAGAAACAGCAATTTTTGGCGAATATGAAGTGCCATCAAATGGGGACTTCCAGTTCTCATCATTTGCTGGAAGAGAAACAAACAAAGAAGCAACCACTCCACAAACAGTAGATAATGAAAATACAACAGCAACATTTGGTGCATCATTCCAACAGCAAAATAAAAACGCCGCTTCTGTAAATTCGAATTCTACTTCGGCAGAGGACAAAGTTACAAATACTAGCAATAATGTAGAAGGGAAAACAAACGACAATGCGGAACGAGATGAAGTTGTTGTTTCTTATACTGCAGACGGTAGACGTGTTTATAATCTTAAAGAACAAGACAATGTTATAATAAAAGGACCAGTTCAAAAAACTCTCGATGATGACTTTAATGTTGTTGAGACTGAGATTAATAAAGATAACAGTGATTTTATAGTTGATCAAAAACACAATACTTTGGCGACAGAAAACGAAAAAGATAAGTATATTTATGAAGCGCTTTCACCTGAAGGAAAAGAAATTCACGATAAATTCCCTGAAGATTTTAAGTCGGTTTCTCCAACAAACAATGCAACCCAGTATATTTTATCTAAAAATTACCCTGACGGCACTGAGGTTGAAATTACTGAGGAACATAAAATGATTATCGACCACAAGAACAAAGATAAATTTAGATATGAATTCTATCAAAATGGTTGGGATCGACATATGGAAGAGGAAACAGCGAGAAGACAAGCGGAAGAAACAGAAAGATTTAACAAAATGAACAAAAATTTCTCGTCAACACCTGTTGATATGCCCCCAAGCGAAAGAAGCGAAGGCAATGAACAAGTTATGGATGAGAATATGATAAATAAAATGTTCTCAAATGTGGAACGCGGACCTGCGGTTAGGATAATTCAAGGGCAGAAAAAAGAAACAAAAACTGAAAAAACTGACATTATGAATAGGATAATCCGCCCTGAGAGAAAAACAACAAACAATGGAGTAATAGTAGAAGAATCTTCTTCAAGTGACGGAAAAAAAATAGACGATAAAGGGAAAGAAGAAGATAAAGGGAAGGAGCATAGGGAAAGCGAAACACATAGCGAAAAACTGAATGAAAACGAAAACATCGAAAATGTAACTCCTGTTTCAGATTTTGAAAAGGATGAAAAAGCGAAAAAAGAAAAAGAGAAAGTAGATTTTACGATTGATGAGAAGTTAGGTGAAAGTATCAAATATTACAATGCAGCATTCGATGAAATGACACGCTCAAGCGATGTAGCGCAAAAAGATGAAGTGCCACAAAACAGTGATACTGAACCCGAAGAAGAAAAAAGCAATCGTGAAAAACTAGAAATAGGTAATGGCATCATAAAGAAAGGCGACGGGACTGAAAAAAGCGGTATTACACCTGACCCTATTTTTAGTGGGTCAATCAAAACATTTGGTGAAAGAACAGACGACTCAATCAAAAAGAGCCTCGCGAAATACGTTTCTGGCTTAACGGCGAAAGCGCTCAGCGAAAAGAGTTTGAACGACAAAAAGCGCGCCATTGAAAAAGCGGGAACAAGTTCCGCTGCCACTGAAAGAGCGCAAGCAATTTCAGCAAGCCAAAACGCTGTGACAATACTTTATAACAATGCGCACAGTGGTAAAACTTCAAAGCAAGCCACCGAAATTATCGACAAAGCTAATCGCGTTGGCAACAACGCGGAAGTTATCGAAGCCGCGACTCTCAAGGAACTTGACAACTTTGCGGACAACGAAGTCGAAAAGGCGTTCAAAGCGTACGAAGCAAACAAAAATAATCATCCTGAATGGGGTGCTTGTAAGACACCAGCAAGTTTTATGAATTACTATTATAAAAACGTTGTTGGTGCCGAAACGAAATACGGAAATGACATTAAAAAGCAAGTCAAAATGACCTGCCGCAAAATGGACGCAGCAGTTGCTGCCGATGTATCACTTACACGTGACGGCGCAAATTATAGAATGTATGACACAACAACATTTATTGAGAAAGATGAAAAGAGCAACTTGGCTGAACTTAATGCTTATAAAGTGCGCAAAATAGTGCCGCGCGAAAATGCAGACCCTCAACTGGAAACATTGACAGTTTATTCAGACAATGACGACTTGGTTGAGAATTCTGAGTTTGACGCACAATTCCGTGATGCATTCAAAGATGAAGAATCATTAAAAGACAATAATGGGTATATTGGAAAGGGTACTAAGGGAATGAGTAAACCTATTGTTTTCCCAAGAAAAGTTGTTGCATTACGCAGGGCAAAAATGCTTCAAGCATCAAAAAATGATAGACAATAAATTGTTAAAGAGTAAACTTAAATTGAGTTTTTAGCAAAAAGCAGCAAAGGAGAGAAAAATGAACGCAAACGACCCAAAAGTAATCGAATTGAGTTTCAAAGTTTTGGAATCAATAATCTTGAAATGTGAAGATAAAGATTACGACGACATTATTAAAATTGCTCAAATTATGAACAAGAACGCACAGTTTGGGAACTATCCTGAAGAAGTGAAACTTGCATATACCGAAGCAATCAACAAATTGCACACTTTGAATCAAGATCAAATCAATGATTTGCGTGAAATGCTCAAAGCGGAAGACTAATAAGTCCCCCCACCTTGACCGCAAATATATGGAGGAACCGCCCAAACAGAATTGGCGGTTCTTTTGCATAAATTAATTGAAAATTTTTGCAAGTACTGCAAAATGTTTGATAAAATGCGTATTTTATGGTAAAATACTTTAGAGGAAATAGTATGTATATGACTAAAAGCAATGAAGATGAAAATAGTAACGCAATGCGCTTTATAACCGCTTATAACACGATAGACAACGCCTTGCGTTCAATTTACAACTTTAAGCGCAGTATGACTTATGCCGATATGATTAGACGTGCATCAAATTTAAACTATGTCGTGAGAAAGTATGAGGATAAACTCATCGACTATGGTAGATTGCGCAACGCAATTGTGCATTCAAGTTATGAAGACGTCGTTATTGCCGAGCCGCATATTGACGTGCTTGAAGAGTTTGAGAAAATCGCAGCACTGCTCAGCACCCCGCCAAAGGCAATATCAACAATTGCCACACGCGACGTCATCACGCTGCAAGCAAACACGCCCGTGCGTGAAGTTTTGAAAACAATGTCAAAACGTGGGTATAAAAATATACCTATCTATGAGGATGATGCGCTCATCGGTGTTGCTAATGCGGGCAAACTTGCCGAAACACTTGGTTCAGCATTGCTTGCGTGTGAAAACTTGCAAGATTTTGTCGACGAAACATCAATTGGTGACATCTTAATGCAAACAGTGGACGAAAACTATTACGTAATCACAAATTCCAAAGTTACAATCGAACAAATTATGGAACTATTCAACACAAACCGCAAGTTGCTTGTCATCCTCATCACGCAAAACGGCAATAATCTTGATAAACCGCTCGGCATCATCACCGTCGGGGACGTCGTCGATATGAATAAAATTCTTGATTTATATTGATAATAAAACAAAAATATTATAGAATAAGGGAATAAAATGGAAACAAAAGATTTGATTATATATGAGGACAACCACATTATGGTCGTCGTGAAACCGCAAAACATACCAACACAAGAAGATTCTAGCGGCGATGAAGATATGCTCACAATGCTGAAAAACTATATCAAAGTTCGTGACAATAAGCCCAATAATGTATATCTCGGTCTTGTCCACCGCCTCGACCGCCCAACTGGCGGCGTTATGGTTTTTGCAAAAACCAGTAAAGCGGCAAGCAGACTCTCTGAGCAAATGAAAGAAGGGGGCTTTGAAAAACGCTATGTCGCAGTTTTGAACGGCATACCAAAAGATAAGCGCGGGAAACTTGTCCACCACTTAAAAAAGGACGAATATAACAACGTTGTCAGTATTGTACCAAGTTTGACAACAGGTGCAAAACGTGCGGAACTCGATTATGAAATTTTGGATACTAAAGACAATCTCGCACTCGCGACAATCCTGCTGTACACTGGACGCGGGCACCAAATTCGCGTGCAAATGAATGCAATCAATTGCCCCGTCTATGGTGACCAAAAATATGGTGTAGGGCAAATGAAAAACAATCTCGCACTTTGGGCATATAACCTAAAGTTTGAGCATCCAACAACAAAAGAAAGGATGAACTTTATCGTAATGCCACCCAAAGAAGAGTACCCATTCAGCGAATTTGACCTCGACCGATTTTTGAGCATCCACGTCGAATAATATTTTTTGCATAAATGTATAACAATAGACATAATGTATCAAAATACTACACATAATTTGTGATAGTATTTTTTTATGGAAATAGCAAGAAAAAAAGCAATAGCACTAAAATTAGCAAAATATATTATGTACCTATTAGTGATGATAGTCCTCAATTCAGCAACGCTCAATGGAAACCTACAACCCTTTGG
Organism: uncultured Clostridia bacterium; assembly: GCA_937914725.1. Lineage (GTDB taxonomy): Bacteria > Bacillota > Clostridia > Christensenellales > UBA1242 > CAKVOD01. The sequence continues at coordinate 6,718 of CALDMJ010000196.1, forward strand.
TTTTGCAATGTTTTTTGCACTTATTTGGTGCAATCAAAATATTTTTTTGGTGTCAATCATATACTTTCTTTCTTGTATAGTTTTTGGATTCACAGAGCAAATACTTGTTTGCTCAATAACAACGATTTTATTGTTTTTGTTCTTTTATTTTTTGCATTATAAATTCAAAAAGCCACTCAATATTTGGCTTATATTAGTGTATGGATTTTTGTGTCAAGTCGGCTTTTTATATTATACAAGCAATAGCGTCGACGGACTCTATTTGAGTCTTGCGTATGTCACTGTAGGCTTAATATTTTTGCTCGCAACTTTGTCATTTTTTCAAGCAGTCGTAAAAAAGAAGTTCCGCAATTTCAACCTCGAAGAATGCGTTTGTGCGGGGCTCTTTCTAGCAGTGTTCTCACTAGGACTTTCGAACTTTGAGCCTTTTCATATTGCGCTCGTGCAAATCTTTGCAATTTTTTTGTTGATATTACTAAAAAATGTTAACAAAACTACAATGTTTTTGGCAGCAATAACAATGGGACTTGGTACAAGCTTAAATACTTTTTTTGCAGGATACCTATATCTTTTTTGCGGGTTAGCAGTCATAATTTGTGTGTTTAGTGATAAAAACCCGCTTTTGCTAATTTTTTCCGCATTGCTTTGTGACCTCTTTGTAGGACTCTACATTCAAGCATTTCCAGTCTATCATTTTCAATCACTAATTGCAACATTTTTGGGTTGCGCAGCGTATGTTTTTTTACCAAAAAATTGCAAAGAAACACTAATTTATCTAATCGCAAGCAGCGAAAAAGGAACACTTGTTGAAAATGTTGTAAACGCGCAAGCAAAAAAGTTGAACCGAAAAATTTTGGAAACTGCCGAAATTTTTACCGAACTAGAAAATTTGTTTACATCGATGTCGCGTGGGCAAATGACGCAAGAAGAAGTTGTCAGCATAATCACGCAAGAACTCGTGCAAAAATCTTGCCAAGATTGCAAGGACAAAAACCGCTGCCTGCGCCTGACTAGCAACGAAACAATGGAACTACTGCACGACCTCGTGTTCATAGCGCTTCAAAAGGGCAAACTAACGCTCGTCGATGTCGAAAGCAGGCTTTCAAGCAAATGTATAAGAATAAATACGTTGCTCACGCAACTAAATGCAATGGTAGAGGAGTTTAATAAGTATCAAAATAGTATCACAAAAGCGGACACATCACGTAGAGCCGTCGCAAAAAGTCTTGGCGGCGTCAGCACAATTTTGCAGGAACTCGCCAGCAATGTCGACAATCAAATTCGCCTCGACTCGCAACTTGAAAAAAATATTCAAGAAGAACTTACTTACGAAGGTATTTTGTGTCGCGAAATTTTGTTATATGAAAAAGATAAAAATATAATAATAAATATGCTTATAAAAAATGAAAACCTTTTGAAAAGCAAACTCATAAACATAGTTTCTAAAGTCGCAAAGCAAAAAATGATTATCTCATCAATTGAGGTAAGCACAACGCCCCACTTTAGCACCGTGATAATGAAGCCGCAACCAAAGTTTGACATAACCTACGGCATTAGTTGCCGCACTAAGTCAGGCAGTGAAAGCAGCGGTGATACGCACTCATTCAATCGTATTGACGACGATAAATTTATCTTTGCATTGTGCGACGGAATGGGCAGCGGCGAAAAAGCACGCCTTGCAAGCGAACTAAGCATCGGCATTATTGAAAACTTATATCGCGCAGGCTTTAATAGCGAAACAATCATTGATTGTACGAACAACCTACTCACAATGTCCGCAACAGAAGTATTTTCTGCAATCGACATCGGCGTCATTGACCTGAAAAACGGCATTTGTGACATCATCAAAATTGGCGCTCCTGTCGGCTATATCAAACATAACGATAGTACCGAAATTGTGCAAGCAGGCGCACTGCCGTTAGGCATCTTAGAAGAACTGCGCCCCAGCACCACCAAAACCGCACTTTGTCACGGCGACTACGTCGTATTCTTGTCGGACGGCATCCTAGACGCCTTTGAGGACGAAACGGCCTTGCAAACATTCATTAACAACTTTGATACAAAGAACCCCCAAACGCTCTCGGACGCAATCTTGAACGAAGCCGTCCACCTCAACCACGACGCCCCCAACGACGATATGACCGTCTTTGTCGTCCGCACCCTCAACAAAATTTAAATGTTAGTTAATACTAATCTGTCATTTCGACCGAAGGCGGAGGCGTAGCCCTCGCCGTAGCGGAGAAATCTCCCGGAAGGGCAATGAAATGGAAACATTAAAAAACGCTTCCAAAACAGTTGTAAAAAGTTCTATTTTGTGGTATACTAGCACTGAAAATCAAAAAAAAATAAGGAGATAATTCACTATGATTTTTAGAACAAAAGTGCTAGGGGGGGGGGGGTATAATGTTGCAAAAAATGACAGTATAACTCCGCAAAATAATAAGGATAACTGTCGAAATTTGCAAGATAGCTGCAGTTTTTTGCAAAATGTGCAAAAAACAAAAATTAACAAAAATTGCAGCAAATTGCACAACTATAAACATCAATCCAATATAAAATTAAATAATACTGCAGCACAAAATTTGCGTTGCAAACGCTTCACGTCAGCAATTATGTTTTTGTGGCTCTTTGTGTTTTCATTTTCATTCGTTCATTTAGTAATATTTCAATCGCAAAATGATGTTAAAGCGATTTCTGCAGTGGGTGACCCAGATGTTACTGATATATATGCGTATGTTGGGACATACGATTTTAGTAGTTTTTCTATTAGCTATGGAGGTTCTACTAGGTCTGCAATGTGCATAGATACTGTTAAGGGTTCACGTTGGGGCTTATCACTGTGGGAAACAGAGGGTGTTTTGGTAGTTACTGCAGCACCTGCGGGCTACAAGTGGAAGCTTTTAGTAGGAACATCTGCAAGTGGTGAAGGAGCAGGGTATATTTTTGAAGATAGCACAATCAATGAAAGCGTTACTAGAGAAATGACAGGCAATTCAATCTATTCCATAGAAATACAACTCGTAGAAGTAGCGCCAACAACAAATGAAGTGTCTATTGATATATCAATCACGGGCAGTTATAAAAGTGAAACAAGCGGTGTGATTTTATATCTAATGAAAGATAATGTTGTCCAAAGCCAAATAGTTGCAAACAACAATGTGCCAATCAAATTGACGCAAAAAATCGGCGAAACATTTACAATACTTGTCAGCAAACCATATATGTGGACAATGACGGTCAGCGGTGATTGCACGCAAGATGACGATAATAAAAACAAAATCACCTACACTGTCGCATCTACCGCCCAAACAATAACGCTTGAATTCAGCGGCGGCTGCGCCTCAAGTATGATTGCAGTTTGATAACCGAACTTGCAACGAAAGAAAAATCTAAACAATATGTCAAAGCGTTACAAACGCCTTGTTTGCAAGCCCTAAGTTTGAATTTGTCATTATTTTTTCAAAGATATTTCACATCAAATTCCACTATGGAATTCACCTTGAGAATTAACAAAGCGAAAAGTTGATGCAAAAAATAAAATAATTACAATAAAATAGTTGTAATTTTCAAAAAACTATGCTATAATGGGAAACCGAATGTTATTTAACTAGGAGTAAATTATGAATAGTAGTTTCTTGCAAATGCTTGCAGGTGCAGTTCCAACGTGGGTTTCGGAATCATTCCCTGTAATTCAAATAATTCTCGTTGCAATTGTCGCGCTTTGCGCAGTAGCATTGATTGTTTTGATTTTCTGCCAAGAATCAAACTCAAGCGGTTTGGGTTCTTTGGGTGGCGCGGAAAACAGTTTTTATGCTCAAAATAAGGGAAACTCCCGCGAAGGACGTTTGAAAAAATGGACATACATTATGGCAGCCACGATTTTTGTGCTGACAGTCTTGTACCTTATTTCATTTAGAATTTATAGCGGTAGTTGATTTCAAAGGCACGAAAATTTCGTGCCTTTTCGCACATAATATGTAAAGTGCGCCCAAACTATTGCTTTTTTGCCAATTTTCTTGTACAATATAAGAAAGGTGATTTATGAATAAAGAAGAAATATTGAAGATTTATGAAAAAAGAAAAAAAATCGGCGATTGCACGCTGAAAATGCTCACAAATGCCGTCGCATTCGACAAAAATCTATCGACTGACGAAGCGGAAATTCAAATTCGCAAACTAATGGCGGACGGTGATTTGGTTCTCGAACCAATCACGCAAACACTAAAAACGCCCGCCGAAATGGGACTCAAACAAGGCGTTTTGTCGAAAAATCCAAAAGGCTTTGGTTTTGTTTCAATCGCAGGGCAAGCGGAGGACGTATTTGTTCCGTCAGTCTTTATGGGTAAAGCAATCTATGGCGACCGTGTACTTGTCGAAATCGTAAAAGACAAATTTAATCCCGACAAAGAGTGCGGCATCATCCGCGCGATAACAGGGCACAGCACGAAAAACATCGTCGGCACAATCGAAAAAGTTGGTAAAAAAGTCGTGCTTGTTCCCGACGAAGCAGATAGATACCCAATGATTGAAATTCAAAAGAATTTTACGCTCGACGCTTTGACAGGCGATAAAGTTGTCGTCAAAATTCAAAGTTATGATGACAAAATGCCGAAAGGTGAAGTCGTTGAAATTTTGGGCGATAGTTACGACCCGTCTGTCCAAGTTTTGGGTATTTTGCGCACATTTGACCTTTATGAGGAATACCCTGAAAAACAAGTTGCCTACGCAAAAACAATCAAGCAAGAGGTTTTGCCTGAGCAGACAAAAGGTAGGCTTGACTTAAGGGATATGCTCATTTTCACAATCGACGGCGACGACGCAAAAGACCTCGACGACGCAATCTCGCTTTCACTGAACGACGACGGTACGTATCATCTCGGCGTCCATATCGCGGATGTTTCGGAATACGTTAGACCAAACGGCGTTCTTGCTGAGGAAGCCTACGAAAGGGCGACCAGCAATTACTTCCCACGCCTCGTCATCCCAATGCTTCCCAAGGAACTCTCAAACGGAATTTGTTCCTTGAATCCAAACGTCGACCGCCTTGCGCTCTCAGCGTTTATGGACATCGACCACAAAGGGAACGTCGTAAATTTTGATATTCATAAATCAGTCATCAATTCAAAAGAAAGAATGACATATAAAAATTTCCAAAAAATTCTTGACGGCGACAAAGAAATGTGTGAGCGCTACGAACACCTAGTCGACGTCGCAAAGAATATGGAAAAACTTGCCGACATCTTGTCGCGTCACCGCCAAAAACGCGGCGAACTTGACTTTGACATTCCCGAAAGCCAAATTATTTTGGATGAAAACAACGACGTCGTTGACATCCGCCCATATCCAATTGAAAAATCAAACCAGTTGATTGAAAGTTTTATGGTCGTCACAAACGAAGCCGTCGCGGAATTTATGGGCAAAATGGAAATTCCAGCAATCTATCGTGTCCACAATATTCCTGACCCCGAAAGACTTGAAGCGTTCAACCGCTTCTTGGGACAATATGGTCTCGCAATCAAAACGTCGAGTAATGATTTGGCGGAAATCCGCCCGCTCGACTTCCAAAGATTGCTAAAGGAAATTGAGGATAAGGAATATGGTGAGGTCGTCCGCAAAATCGCGCTTCGCAGCACGAAAAAAGCATATTACGACATCGAAGATTTGGGACACTTTGCACTTGCAAATCACCATTATTGTCATTTTACATCCCCAATTCGCCGCTTACCCGACTTGATTATCCACACAATAATCAAGGAATACCTTGATGGCAATCTCACGCCTGAGCGCAAAAAATATTGGGAGCATACAACAATTGAACTCGCGCGCAACGCAAGTGAAAAGGAACGCAATGCTGATGAGGCAGAACGCACCGTCGACGACTACTACAAATGTAAGTTTATGGCACGTTTCTTAGGGCAAGAGTTTGAAGGCAAAGTCAATGGCGTAACAGCGGAAAGAATTTTTGTCGAACTTCCAAATACAGTCGAAGGGGCAATCAAAATTGCCGACCTTCCATACGACAACTATGTTTTGGACGAAGATTTGCATAGACTCGACGGCGAGCATATGTCGTTCAAAATGGGGGATACCGTCAAAATAAAGGTTTTGGCAACAAACGAAACCGCCCGAACAATAGACTTTGGACTCATCCGCAACTATGAAAAAGACTATAGCACCGACGCCGTATCATTCGATAAAGAGCCAACAATCAAAAAGAAAATGTACGACACCAGCGGCGAAGCATATTATATAGAAAGGCGCTCTAGCGACGAAACGCGCAAAGAGTTTTATGACCGCATCGGGATGAAAGACCCGCGCGAAGAACGCCGACCACGCGTCACCGTCAAAAATGGGTCTAATGGCAAAAGCAAAAATAGACGCAGAAACTTTGACAACTACCAAGGCGACTCAAGACAATTTGACAACCGTGGTAAAAAAAAAGACGACGAAAATAAAAAGCAGCGCCGTCAGTTCCAAGACATATCAAAGTTTTTGAAAAAGAACAAAAACAACAACGAAAAAAACGACGAGTCCGAGCAACAACGTTGATTATAGCATACTGCGCAAGACCTCAATCTCGCTGCGGCGGAAGTTTAGGTGTCAGTGCAAACTTCTAACACCTTACAATGGTGTAGTCAAACAAGTTTAAATACACCACTGTCATTTCTACCGAAAGCGAACTTGTTCGAT